>JBJDZF010000078.1:0-24983 GCA_051867855.1 Eubacteriales bacterium | reverse complement strand
ATTATACAGTTCAGTTTGTATCTTGTCAATATCTGACCGTTATAATAACCAAATTTTCCATATAAAAGGTAAAAAGATCCAAAAAGCAGTATTCATATCAAAAATATACGTATATGAAAAGAAAGAAAACCGGTCACGCAACGAGGGCAACGATATCACCATCGACATCACCTTAAGATTCAGAAAAGATCATTCAAAGCCCCGGCATTTCGATTACAGAAAGCATACTTCCGCGCATACCGTGAGAATATCTGTGGGAATAGAAAAGAGATGGGTTACAGCAGGTACACGGAGATGAGACATCGATATTATCACAGGGCACTCCGCAATCGGTTATAATATCGCGGTTCAGTGAGACGATATCGGCGCTCCACGTGTCGCCCGTGCGTCTGACAAGGTATCTGTCCGCCGCATTTGCACCGAGTGCGCAGATCACGGCTTCACGAAAATCCTCTCTTACCTCGTAGCAACAGCTGTGAATGCACGGCCCTATCGCCGCACGAATCGATTCCTTTTCGGCGCCCAAAAAAACCATTTTTTCAAGCGCGCGGGCGGCTATTTTCAAAACAGAGCCGCGCCAGCCGGCGTGCACCGCTCCGACGCATACAACCTTTCCGCTTTCGTTATATGCCGCAAGCAATATCGGTACGCAGTCGGCTGTACGCACTCCGAGCGTCACCCCCGGCGCGTCGGTAACAAAGCCGTCGCACTCAAAAAATGCCCGCTTGGAATCATCTCCGCAAACATCCCCATCATCAACGTAGATCACATCCGCACAATGGACCTGATTTGCCGTCACAAGCCGCTTCATGTCAAATCCGACGGCACGGGAAAACAGTGCAAAATTTTCGCACACATCGGCATCATCGTCACCTCTTCCGAATCCGAGATTCAACGACGCCGTATGAGTGTTGCGGCTGACACCGCCTATGCGGGTAGAAAAGGCGTGGCGTGTACCGCAAAGCATATCCGAACAATAATATTCAACTCCGTTTATATCTCTTTTCCGTTCCATCCGCTCACCCAAAACGCCCCCGAGCCGTGTTATGCACGTCGAGGGCGTTTTTCATATCCGTTAATTAAATTCTGCAAGACCGGATCAGATAACTCTGACCCTTACCACACCGTCGACGGCGGAGATCTTATCCGAAACCGCAGCGGATAAAGCGCCCGTCACATCGACAAGGGTATACGCATTGTCTCCCTTGGACTTGTTTATCATATTCTCGATATTCGCGCCCGATTCCGAGAGGATCGTTGTGATCTGCGAGAGTACCGCAGGAATATTTGCATGAAGCACGCAAATTCTCTTGTCTCCGCTGACAGGCATCGATACATTCGGGAAGTTTACACTGTTCTTGATATTACCGAAGCGGAGGTAATCGTCAAGCTGCATTGCAGCCATCACCGCGCAGTTGTCCTCTGCCTCGGCGGTGGAAGCGCCCAGATGAGGAATAGCTATGATTCCGGGGACACCCACGGTCTCGTCGGTCGGGAAATCGGTAACGTACGACGCGACCTTGCCGCTTTCAAGCGCCGCCTTGATATCGGCAGCATTTACGAGATCCGCGCGTGCGAGATTGATTATTCTCACACCGTCTTTCATGGTAGCTATCGTCTTTGCGTTGATCATGCCCTTCGTGTCAGCAGTAGCGGGCACGTGAAGCGTTATATAATCCGCGTTCTTGAAGATATCGTCAAAGCTCGGGCACTTAACAACATGGTGATTTATATTCCACGCAGCGTCAACGCTGAGGAACGGGTCGCATCCGATCACGTTCATTCCGAGATGAACCGCGGCATTTGCCACAAGTCCTCCGATGGCTCCGAGTCCGATAACGCCGAGCGTCTTTCCCATAACCTCAACTCCGGCGAACTTGGACTTGCCCGCCTCAACAGCCTTGGCAACGCCCTCGGTTCCCGCAAGCGACTTTGCCCACTCAATACCTCCGACAACTCCGCGGGAAGCGAGCATCAGCGAGCATACCGCAAGCTCCTTGACTCCGTTTGCGTTGGCACCGGGGGTATTGAATACGACGATTCCCTGCTCCGAGCAACGGTCTATCGGAATATTGTTTACACCCGCACCCGCGCGTGCGATCGCGAGGAGCTTATCTCCGAAAGTCATGTCGTGCATAGCCGCGGAGCGCACCATTATTGCATCGGGATTCTCCGCTTCATTTGCGACATTGTACTCCGCTCTGTCGAACTTATCGGTTCCGACGGCGGCTATCTTATTTAAGCACTGTATATTCTTCATGACAGGATAATTCCTTTCTCGACAAAAATCAGTTTTTGGGGTTGTTCTCGGCAAAATTCTTCATGAAACCGACGAGCTTCTCAACACCCTCATAAGGCATGGCGTTGTAGATCGACGCTCTCATACCGCCGACCGAACGGTGTCCCTTGAGGTTCTTAAGACCGGCCGCAGCCGCCTCCGACGCGAACTTTTTGTCAAGGTCGGGGTTGCCGGTAACGAAGGTAACATTCATCATCGAACGGCTCTCGGGCTTCACGGGTGCTATGTAGTAGCTCTGCGAGTCGAGGTAATCGTAAAGCAGCTTTGCCTTCTTTTCGTTTCTTCTCTTCATCTCGTCGAGACCGCCGATGGAGAGTATCCACTCATACACAAGCTTTGCCATATAGATTGCGTAGCAAGGAGGAGTGTTGTACATGGAGCCGTTCTCCGCCATGGTTTTCCACTCGAGCATTGTGGGCATTTTCTCCTCTGCATAGTCGAGCAGATCATCGCGAACGATGACAACAGTCAGTCCCGCAGGCGCCATGTTTTTCTGTGCGCCGGCGTAGATAACTCCGAAGCGGCTCACGTCAACCGGCTCCGAAATAATGCAGGACGACATATCTGCGACAAGCGGAATATCTCCGGTATCGGGGATGTAGGGATACTTTGTACCGTAAATAGTGTTATTGAAGCAGATGTGCAGATATGCGGCATCAGGACGGATCATATCTCTCGTGATAACGGGTACATGGTCAAAATTGTCGTCCTTGGTTGTTGCAATGCACTTGACGTCATATCCGAGCTTCTGCGCCTCCTTGAACGCTTTTCCCGAGAACTGACCGGAAACCGCATAGTCCGCCTTTCCGGTGCGACCTATAAGGTTGAGCGGAACGGCTGCAAACTGCGTCGAAGCGCCTCCCTGAAGGAAAAGCACCTTATAGTTGTCGGGTATATTCATGAGCTTGCGGAGCATGCTCTCGGCGTCATTGATTATTGCTTCATAGTCCGGAGATCGATGGGACATCTCCATGACCGACATTCCCGAATCACCATAGCAGACTAACTCCGACGCTGCTTTTTCGAGTACTTCTAAAGGAAGCATGGAAGGACCCGCAGAAAAATTAAATACTCTGTTCATAATGAACCTCCGTAACATGAAACTTCGCCTTTGGGCGATAATGTTATTCTATATTATATATTCTTTGAGGAAATTAGTCAAGGCTTTGACATAAAAATGTCAATCCTTGACCAAATTTCGCTGTTTTGCCAAATAATTCAAGCAAAACGATACTCTTATTATGCACCTTACAAAAAAATTCTGAAAAAGGCGATATCGCCATGCGTCAATCCCTGATGAGGATAAGCTCATGCGCATACGGGAGAGACTCTATCCAGTCGCAGTACGTATGCCATTCGGCGAGCTTGTGACTCCTGCGTGCATAATACATATTTATAAGATTTTCATAGTTCATCGACACCGTGCGCATCTGGTTATAGCTTGACGGCAGCATCTGAATGATATTGTGCCAGCTCTGCCTGTTTTCCTTGTCGGCGCAGAATTTCAGGCGCTCTTTCTCGAGGTAATCTATGAGCGCATCGAGCATGGCAAGCCCTCCCGCGTCAAGTCTGTCGCAGGAGAAATCGCTTCTCTCGAAGACCTTGGAATGTACCTTGTGCATGGTGCTGCACGAGTTTGCAACCGTGCCGACCTTATAGGTATCGAATTCCTTCCACCAATAAAGCGGAGCGGTTATATCGACGCTGACGAAGATCTGCCGCAGATACTTGCGGTGGTCGCTCCCTGCGCGCGCCAGCTTTTTTGCAAGCTCGAGGTCATTGGCACCGAGCACGTAATTTCCGTTTTGGTCGTAAGCACTGTCCGAGCGTGCCCAGCTGTTCATAGGGTTTCTGGCACCTCTGACGGCATTCTCGAGATTCATCACCGAAAAGCGTTCGATCTTTATCATGTCACCCCTCACATTTCGCTGTCAAGTACGACACGGCTCTCAATGACGCTTCTGATAAATGCGGACACCTTTTTGTGCTCGGGGTTCACTGCGTAGGACTTCATATCCTCTACCGTATCGAACTCGGTATCGAGCATCATATCCATCGACATATCGGTGTGCGAAATATCGGTATAGATCTTCATGCTTTTCAGCTCCCCGATAACTCCGCGCAACGCGTAAAGTTTCTCGGCGGCGATCCGCATATTCTCCTGCGCACTTCTTCCGTCCGCGCTCTCTTTGAATTTCCACATTACTACGTGCTTTATCATTTTAACGATCTATGCTCCTTATAAACTTATTATTTATAATGATAACATAATAAAGCTCAAAAGTCAATTGACATTTTTTCATTTCTGTGATATCATTTTCGTGTATACGTTTGCGGTATATAACTTTTTGCAGACGCACAAAGAGCCGGGAAAATTTGCAATGCAGACCCGTCCCGGGTACGCCGTTTCCCGTGCGCATGAAAGGCAACACAATGGATTATGTTTTTTCGGACAAGATAGCGGAGCTCAAGCCTTCCGCGATAAGAGAAATTTTTAAAAACCTGACCGACCCGTCGGTTATCTCCTTCGCCGCGGGAAACCCCGCCGCAGAATCCTTTCCGGTGTCGGAGCTTGCCGCACTTTCGGCGGATATATTCGAGAATATGCCCGTCGCGGCGCTCCAATACAGCATAACGGAAGGCTATGAACCGCTTCGCAGCGCCGTCAGCCGGCGTCAGAAGGAAAAGTTCGGCATAGTCAGAGATTTTGACTCTACAATAATCGTCAGCGGCGGTCAGCAGGGCATCGAGCTCTCCTGCAAGGTCTTCTGCAACGAGGGCGACGTCGTGATATGCGAGGATCCGAGTTTTATCGGCGCGCTTAATGCGTTCCGCTCCTGCGGCGCAAAACCCGTGGGCGTTCCGATGGAATCTGACGGGATCTCCACGGAGGGACTCGCGGCGGCGCTCGATGCAAATCCGCGCGCAAAGCTCATATACCTCATCCCGACCTTCCAGAATCCGTCCGGGATCACAATGAGCGCACGCAAGCGCAAAGAAGTGTACGAAATCGCAAGATCGCACGGAGTCATGATCCTGGAAGACAACCCGTACGGCGAGCTGCGATTTGCGGGAGACGAGCTGCCGACCATAAAGAGCATGGACACGGACGGTATCGTTATATACTGCTCATCATTCTCAAAAATACTGTCTGCCGGAATGAGAGTCGGATTTGTCATCGCACCCGCAGAGGTGAGTGCGAAAATGGTCGTCGCAAAGCAGTCCGAAGACGTGCATACAAATATTTTCTTTCAGATGCTTTGCCACAGATATTTCACCGAATACGACGTCGACGCACATATCAGTAAAATTCGCGGAATATACCGACGCAAATGTTCTCTCATGCTCGACTGCCTCGAGCGGTATATGCCGGACGGCATAAGCTTTACAAGGCCCGAGGGCGGGCTGTTCATCTGGGGGACAATAGACGGTGCTTCGGATTCGTCGGGCTTTGTGCGCAAGGCACTCGAAAAGAAGGTGGCGGTCGTTCCGGGACAGACCTTCTGCGCCGACACGTCGTGTACTTCCCCGTCATTCCGTCTGAATTATTCCACCCCAAGTGACGAACAGATCGAGCTCGGAACAAAGCTGCTCGGTGAGGCGGCGCGGGAGTTTTTCGCCGAATGATCCGCCTTTCGGCTTAATTATCAAACCACAAAGGAGCTTGCGCTCCGAAAAGCAAAACGTTATCTTAAGGAAAGGAGGCTTTCGCATACACGAAAGCCATGGCAATAAATATGTTCAAGGACAGACTCGTTTCGTTTTCCGGCGTTCAGCCGAGCGGAAATCTTACCATCGGAAACTACCTCGGAGCAATAAAGAATTTTTCCTCTTTTTCCGAAAAATATATGTGCTTCTACTGCGTTGTCGACGAGCACGCGATAACGGTTAAACAGGTGCCTGCGGAGTTGCGGCGCCGAACCTACGAAACGCTGGCGCTCTACATCGCCTGCGGCCTCGACCCGGAAAAGAATACGCTGTACGTGCAGTCCCACGTCCACGAGCACGCGGAGCTTGCATGGATCCTCAACTGCTTTACCATGTTCGGAGAGCTTTCGCGCATGACGCAGTTCAAGGACAAGAGCGCAAAGCACTCGGACAACATAAACGCGGGACTTTTCACATACCCGACACTCATGGCGGCGGATATTCTGCTCTATCAGACCGATGTCGTACCGATCGGAGTCGACCAGAAGCAACACGTCGAGCTTTGCCGCAATATCGCACTCCGTTTTAACCAGCTCTATCCCGACACATTTACGATGCCGGAGCCGATAATTCCCGAACACGGCAAGAAGATCATGTCTTTGGCAAGTCCGGACAAAAAGATGTCCAAATCCGATGAAAACGCAAACGCGGTCGTCTATATACTTGACGACAAGGACACGGTGATACGGAAATTCAAGCGCGCCGTTACAGATTCCGACACCTGTATAAAATATGCCGAAGGCAAGGACGGGATCAACAATCTCATGACTATCTACTCATGCTTCACCGGCAAAAGCCTTGAAGAAATCGAAAAGGATTTTTCGGGCTGCGGATACGGTGAATTTAAGTTGGCGGTTGGAGAGGTCTGCGCCGACGCTCTCGCTCCCGTGCGCGATGAATACGCAAGGCTCCTTGCAGACAAGGCATACCTTGAGGATATAATGAAAAAGGGAGCGGAAAACGCGTCGTATTATGCGCGCAGGACTCTCTCAAAGGTTCGCAAAAAGCTCGGGTTTGTTCAGCTTTAATGCGGGAACCACGAGAATATACCTCAACAGTTGCGCCCCTCAACACAAATAATACAATACCGACGCGCCGTCTCTCTTAAGTGACGGCGCGTCGGCTGTGTCTATATTTCTTTTAGGTAAACCGAATTACAGAAGGCTCTCTGTTTCTTCTTTTTTCTTTTCAGGCTCTCCGGACTCGGTTTCGGTTTCGGAGACTTCGGGATCATTGACAGCTTCCTCGGCAACCGGCACTTCCGTCTCATCCTCCCGTGCAACTGCCGCACTCTCTTCGGATTCAACCTCCGGCTCGGCATCCGCAACCTGCTCCGCCGCCTCATCTTCATTTGAGACTTCGGAGCCCTCAACGGCTTCTTCTGTCTCCTGTGCCGGATCGGGCTCTGAACCCTGCTCCTGCGGTACTTCTTCTGCGTCAGAAACTTCGGAAACAACCTCATCCTCGGGAATCGGTGCATCGTCGGGATCCGCACTTTCGGTGGCAGCTTCGGAGACCGGGCTTTCCGTAGCATCGGCTACCGGCTCGTTATCCGTAAGTTCAGAAGCCTCGGCATCGGAGTTGACATTCTCCGCAATTTCGGGTTCAGCCGGTGTATTGCTCAACACCTCTGCTCTTTTCGCGGCGGAAATACCTGCGACCATCTTTTTGCTCAACACCGACAGAACGATCTCGCACGCGAGCATCAATATTGCCCCGATGAAAGCAACCGTCAGATTACCCTTTCCGTCATCGGACACGCCCTTGGAATATTTGGGAGATATGTAGAGACAGTAATAAACGATGGCTGTTGCAACCAAAGTAAACACGGGCCTTACTATCATGGAACAGCTCGGTTTCTTCTTTCCCATACATCCGAAACGGTATGCGCAACCAAACACATACTTGAACGACGCCACAAGCAGAATAACCGAAATCATCACCAGAACAAGCAATATTGCAAAATCCGCAAACACCTTACCGAGTGTACCTTCCGCGCCCGAGGTGAAATAAGCGGGCAACAGAGCTATTACTTTGTCAAGTGCGGAGGCTTTCGACAGATTGAGTGCAAATACGACGAACATAACGATACCGGCTGCCGATACCGCCTCAACGACATTGAGGTACTTTATCTGCCCGGGCTCCATCTTCTTTAACCTCATGGCGACCGCATTTATGAGCACTGCCACTCCGCACAGGATAAACATACCCGTAACATTTGAAGAAAGCGAGATACCCGGAACGGCTATCATTACGAGCAGATAGATCGACAGGGCAAAGAACACATTCGTCATATGCTTCGATATACTCGGGAACGATTTGTCGGGATCTTTGAGATTTTTGAGCAGGGCAATCAGCGCGAACAGAAGTGCGAATATACACACGATCGGCGTTACCATCGTCAAAATCAGCATAGCAAACATGAGGATTCCCGTCATAACACTTGTTTTGAAGCCGTCAACCAAGGCACAGATAAACGATATAGGAGCAACAAGCCCCTTAAGGCTTTCCCTGTCGGATTCGGAGAGGATCTCCGGCTCTTCGGTTACGCTCGTAGGATCCTCCGAGATATTCTTCGCGGTCTCCTGCGCATTCTTCATGGCATTTACCAAGGTTTTAGTGGAGGTGGCGATTCCCTGAACGGATCTGATTCCGAACATGAAGTTGACATCAACGCTTTCCGGCACGTCCACACTCATGTCGAACGATTTGTAAACCTCCTCAACCATCTCCGTTTCCGAACTGCCGAGGGTGAATGTAAAAATATTTCCGAAACTCATGATCAGCATTATCGCAATCACGATAACACTGATGATTCCCTGGATCAATGTGATCTTCTTGTTCCCGATACCTTTCATAACAGGCATGCTCCTTTAATATAATGTCGAAAAAAGTATTATTTTGTTTTTTCGGTTTCATTATAGGCTTGTTTTTACATTTTGTCAATAGTTATACAAAAATATCGGATATTTCTTTTTTATCCGAAAAAATACGGAAATATCAAATAATTACGTACACATCTTGAAAAATTCACAAACCGGGGATAAAATATATATGTATAATAATCTTATCGGAGGGATCCCGTAAAATGAAGCTTCTTATCGCCTATTCGTCCAGAAACGGCACAAGCCGGGAGTGCGCGGAAATGCTGCGCGACAGAATACCCGAATTCATTAACACGACTCTGTGCGACCTTGCGCAAAGCTCGCCCGATTTGAGCGGATACGACTGTGCCGTGCTCGGTGGACCCGTGATAATGGGACGCTTTGAAAAACATGTACGCCGCTTTCTGAACGATAATGCCACCTCTCTTTCAAAAATGCCCTGCGCGGTATTTATTTGTTGCGGATTTTCGCAGAATTTTGACGAATACGCCGACATACTTATTCCCAAGAATCTGAATTGCTCTTTGGGGGTCCACCATTTCGGCGGAGAGCTGAAGCCCGAAAAGCTCCGCGGTATTGATAAGCTGATCGTGAAAATCGGAAGAAATTCGATAAAGAACGCCGATTTTGAGGACAGGGACGCCGTAAATCTTTCACTGCCGGAAATTATACCCGAAAATATTGCACTATTGGCGCAGGCAATAAAGAATATCGCAACAGGGACATAATATTTCACAATTTTAAGCGCTTTTACCTCGCTACCTTTGTGCAATAAGTCTCCGATAAAAAACTTGACAAAACGGGGGCGTTATGGTATCATATACGGGTAGCGCAAAGTTTGACCCACTAGCTCAGACGGTAGAGCACTTGACTTTTAATCAAGGGGTCCGGAGTTCGAGTCTCCGGTGGGTCACCAAAAAACGGGCAGGACATCGGTCCTTGCCCGTTTTTTGTATTCCCAAGGAGGATCGAATGCAATTTGAAGTGCACATCACCAAACGGAGATCAAACGGCAAATTGCTTTGTTCCGCGTAGCGGAATTTTTCGGGATATTTGAAACCGGGACTCGCATTTTCATTCCATAACACCACATTCCAGTATACGGACACAATAATTCAGATATTGTTAAGCATGATCTCAATCAGCTCGTCAAAGCACCTTGAAAGCTCGAAACGGAGTCTTCCGGTAGCAAATATGATCTGCGCAAACGAACGCGGCAGGATACCGGAATTCAGCTTTGCCATCATGCCGTTGTGTGCCTCCCGACCCTCACGAAGCTTCTTTCTGAACTCCGCAAAATCCGGCGTGTTTGCGGGGTTTTTCAGTTTGCGCAGAAGCATTGTGTTCTCTGCGAGAATATGCGCAAGCTCAACGCATATCCTCGCCTCATCGTTTTCCTTGCAAAGCGACTGACGACGCTGTGCGGGTATCTCGGCATAATAATCCGACGCCCTGTCCGTCACGCGCGACAGGCAATGTGCGTATGCCGCTATGTTGTCGCGCTCGAGCGGAGGAATGAAATCCGTAAAAAGCGCGTTTTCAAGCGTACATATGATTTTATCGCTTTCGCTTCTGAGGGCAAGCAGCTCTCCTCTTGCCGATTCGGTTCCTTCGTTTGCACATTCCACCGCCTTTGATGCCATCTGCGCCAATTCTTCGATAATCCTGAAATAATCCAATCTGACCATAGTGAATCACGCCTCTCTTTCAATAAAGACAACTCCCCGCCGCCGTTGCCCGCAAAGTGCGGAAAAAGAAAATCCAATATCCCTTCCGCCTACAATCCGGCAAGCAGGGAAAGCAAAAAGCCCATGACAGCGCATATCGGAAAAGTAAGCACCCATGCTGCAAACATCTGGCGCGCCACGTCCCTGTCCACCCCGTAACCGTTTCCCGAACCCGCTCCCATCATGGCGCAGGTCTTCGAATGGGTGGTGCTGACGGGTATTCCCAGAAAAGTACATACACTTATCACACCCGAGGACGCCATATCGGAGGCGGCGCCACCCGCCGCGTCGAGACTTACCATATCGCTCCCCACCTTTTTTATGATCCGCGAGCCGCCGAGAAGTGTGCCGAACGTCATGGCGGCGGAACTGATGATCACGACATACGCGGGTATGGCAAACCCGCTTTGCACTCCGTTACCCGAAATCAGCGATATTCCGAGCATAAATACCCCCATGAATTTCTGCGAATCCTGCGCACCGTGCATAAACGAAGAGGAGGCGGCGCTCCATCTCTGTGCACGCATAAAATGCCGTATGATCTTCCTTCGGTCGAAATGAGAGCATATCTTAGTCATTACCGTATATATCAGCTTTGACGCAAGATACGCGGGCAGCGTCGACAATGCAAGGCCCAGCAGAACGAGAAACCACCGTCGGGTATTTATTGCCGAAAAGCTCATCCTTGCCGCAATGGCGGCACCTGTGATCCCCGCCATCAGCGCATGGGTTTCGCTTGTGGGAATTCCGAAGACCCACGCGATAACCGCCCATATCATCACCGCACACATACCCGCGCACAGTGATTTCAGCGCCGCGTCACAGTCGTCTCCGAAATCGACGATAGAATACACCGTCTGTGCGACCTCCGAATTAATAAGGGCCATCGTAACGGCACCCGCACAGTTGCACAGAGCAGAAAGCAGTACCGCCCGCCGCGGACTCATCGAGCGTGTACTCACACAGCTTGCTATCGCGTTCGGCGCGTCTGTCCAACCGTTCACAACCATTACGGACAGCATGAGCAGAGCAAATAACACCGTCATATCCGTGTCCATGCCTTTCGGAAATATCGGGCAATACGACCCGCAATAAATCATTATGACGGAAAATTACGTTTAATTCGTGAGGACAGGTTGCAAAAGGGTAAAATAATATCGACAGGCTACTTGCATCTCCGCACCACAGCACACTATACAAAAATACTTGACAAAAATACCGTAAACGGAGTATAATATCAATTGGTTGCAAATAATAACACTTTTGGAAGGGACAGTAGTTATGAAAACTAAATTATGCGCCATTTTTCTGCTGGTTAGTCTCCTTACGGGAATATTCTGCGCCTGCGGAAAAACAGAATCAGAAAAGCCCACAAAATTAAGTTCGGTATATAATGTTAAATGGACTCCCGATGCGCCTGCAAATACTCTGACGAATATTTCAGAACTCAATACCTCTCTTAATACCGAAAGCGACGGATCCCTTGCCCTGTTTATAAAAGAGGAAAACGGGAACAAAATTTTTAATGTTTACTCACTTGAATCCAATTCAGTCGTTTATACAAAAACAGTTTCCCTGACTTCCGCCGACAGCGTTTCTCTTGTCTGCGGACAGATCATTGATCTTTCATCGGACGAATACTTCCTGTATGACAAAACAGGCAAAAAGATAACAGAAGGTAAAGGTGCCACAACGTTATCAACAAAGGCTAATCTTATTGTACTTGATGACTCTGTATACAGAATAAACGATTATACATATGAGATAGAAGACAGCTTTACGTATTCTTCTATCAGCGGTGAGTTGCCTGAATTCACCTATTGGAACGACGATTACTATTATTTGGAATCCGATAACGACCTTTTCGTCTACAACAATAAGTGTGAACTTATAAATGTATATACTGTGCCGGGTTCGGCTTATAAATACGATTTCTTCTATCTTTACGATGGAAGCGTGATGGTTCAATACGCCACGGTTCTTGCAAATGACACCGAAAAATATGATATTCTTTCAGCAAAAGGTGATACAAGATACGATCTGCATACAGTTGTTATTGATCCAAAGGACGGAGATACGAAGGAATATGAAGTTTCCTGGGTGGCTGTTGACGTAATTGTAACCAATGACAAAACCGACTTTGATTTTCTTGACAATTCGGTGAAAAATATTGCTGTTGTACATACGATCAGCGATTATCATGTAGGTGATAGTACTCAGATTTACAGTATTGATTCAAAGTGCAAAGTCAAAGGCAATCTTTCAAATCAGCTTGCCGGTCAGGATGCATTGCTTATACCGTTAGGTAATGAGAAATTCTTTTGCGAATTGAGAAACGGAAGTGTTTATCTTATTGATAAAAACGGAAAAAATCTCGGTGCGATCAATAACTATAAAGGATATAACACTCATTACATAGCGACTGAAACAGCGGTTTACGATTATTCCCTCAATAAAGTTATTGACATGGATGATATGAAATTATCGGATATGACCTCTGAACTTCTCTTCTTTACCGATGAAGAGACCGGTAAATGCACGGCTGTAAAGTCAGACGGTACCACAATAACGGTCGCCAACGGCAACAGCACATCATTTGCCGGCGTTATTGAAGGTGATATTTACGTAATCCACCATCTGTCAGAAGGGACATACAGTTATTATGACGCCTCCGGAAATCTTCTTGTATCCGGCATTTCGGGTACACTCAGTCTGGTTTCAGAATATGAAAACCGCTATATATTTGTTGGCTTGTCAACAGAGGACATTACAAGTTATTACATAGCTTACACAAAATAATCAAAGATATAAATCCGGGCTGTTGAAAAATTCACAGTCCGGATGTTTGTATATAAGATGCTTCTTCCGGACTCTGCCTAACGACTGAAAAAACTTTTTGATAGAGTTTCGGAACTCAAAAAGCGGCTCTTTGCAAACAGTTTGGGTTGGTAATAATCAAATAAAATGAAAAGGGACAAACTAAAGGCATGGCAAAAACGCAGACCTTACGTGGGACACAAGGAGAACCCTGTTTTAAAAATGCTTTATACCATGCGAACTGCATGAATCGCATTTCCAAATCTTTAACTTATTGCCTCCTCCCGTAAATGTACCTTACCGCTAATTTTGCACGACTTTGCCTGCGTTTTTTGTCTTTTCTCGTATCCGGCTCAATTCCCTGCCCACATTGGAATCAAAACCCCCGGTCGCTACACATTGCATACGGTTTTGGCACAATCTTACTGAAAATTCAAAATTGACATTGAACGGGATTGTTGGTATAATTATCTTATTGCGATAACAATTTCTCCGAAAGGAACCATTATACTATGGCAAAGGATCTTCAAAACGCGGAAATATACGATGAAATAAGCGCTCTGCGCAGCTCCCTGCGCTATCACGCCGAGAGATACTATGTGTACGACGCCCCGGAAATCTCCGATTACGAATACGACATGATGTATAACCGCCTCAAAAAGCTCGAGGAGGAGCACCCCGAATTTTACGATCCTGAATCCCCAACTCACAGGGTCGGAGGCAAGCCGCTCGAAAAATTCGAAAAGGTTATCCACAGCACACGGATGGATTCCCTTTCCGACGTGTTTTCATTCGATGAGCTGAAGGACTTCCTGTCGCGCACAGCGGAGATTGTGAAAAATCCCGTCTATTCGGTGGAACCGAAAATAGACGGGCTGTCCGTGGCGCTTAAATACGAAAACGGTATTTTTACAGAGGGGGCGACGCGCGGTGACGGCATCACGGGAGAAAACGTGACGGAAAATCTCAAAACGGTCTTTTCGATACCGCTGAAGCTCAAAGAACCGCTCAATCTTACCGTGCGCGGCGAGGTCTATATGCCGAGAAGCGTTTTTGAAAAGATCAATGCAGAGCGCGAGGCGCACGGAAAGCCGCTCATGGCAAATCCGCGAAACGCGGCGGCAGGTTCCCTGCGTCAGCTTGACCCCAAAATAACCGCGAAAAGAAAGCTCGACATATTCGTGTTCAATTTTCAGGGCGGCGAGCTTTACGCCGACACAAGAGTGCCGCAGACTCACACGGAAACCCTCGACAGGCTCTCACAGCTTGGATTTGTGACGCTCGAGCACAGAATACGCGCTTCGAATGCGGAGGATATCATCGCCCACATACAGAAGATAGGTCAGATGCGGGACAGCCTCCCGTACGATATTGACGGCGTAGTCATAAAGGTGGACGACCTTGCCGAGCGCGCCATAATCGGCGAGGGAACGAACACTCCGCGCTGGGCAGTTGCGTACAAATTCCCGCCGGAGGAGAAAAAGACCGAGTTGCTTGACATAAGTGTAGCCGTCGGGCGCACGGGAGTTCTGACCCCCACTGCGATACTCGCCCCCGTCCGTCTGGCGGGTACAAGTGTCAGCCGTGCCACGCTCCACAATCTCGATTTCATCCGCGAACGCGGAATACGCATACACGACAAAGTAATTGTCCGCAAGGCGGGGGACATAATCCCCGAGGTGGTGGGAGTTGACGTCGGGGCGAGGAACGGCAACGAGACCGAATTCTTCATGCCCGCTCTCTGCCCATCCTGCGGCGAACCGGTATTCCGTGACGACGGTGCCGCAGTGCGCTGTACAAACAGCAGCTGTCCCGCACAGCTCTCGAGAAGCATCGAGCATTTTGCCTCAAAGGACGCAATGAATATCGACGGTCTCGGACCACAGGTGGTGGAGCTTCTGCTCTCAAACGGGCTCATCAGGGACGCCGCCGACCTATATGACCTTAAGGTCGGGGATATATCCGGACTTGAGCGCATGGGTGACAGATCCGCCTCAAAGCTTATCGAGGCAATATCGGCATCCAAATCCGCGGGACTCGAGCGTCTTATATACGCGCTCGGCATACGGAATATAGGAGAAGTGGCGGCGACAGCTCTCGCTGCAAGATTCGGCACACTTGAGAGCTGCATGAGCGCGGGTATTGACGAGCTTCTCGCGATTCCCGACTTCGGCAGGATAACCGCGGAATGCGTGGTAGATTTCTTCTCGCACCCGCAAAATCTGTCTCTCTGCCGCCGTCTTATCGATGCAGGATTGCTCACAAGCGCAACCGCAGTAAAATCCTCCGCACGCTTTGACGGCAAAACTTTTGTTCTCACCGGGACACTGCCAACGATGACGCGCGACGACGCCGCCTCACTCATAAAGGCAAACGGCGGCAAGGTAAGCTCCTCCGTTTCAAAGAAAACAGACTACGTCCTTGCGGGAGATGCGGCGGGAAGCAAGCTGACAAAGGCAAGAGAGCTCGGTGTCACGGTCATTACCGAGGACGAGCTGTTAAGCATGATAAACGGTTGAGCTTACGCACGGAAATATCACCGTAACCGAAGCAGTCGCGTTTCTCACATCGTACGGAATACTGCATCAGGGGTTATCTATACTACACGCCCGTGTATTGAAGCAGACCCTGATATATTCCCTGCGCAAAGAGGTCGGGGCGCTGTGACATGAGAATCGCGTCGTTTGGGTTGGTTATAAATCCAAGCTCCAGCAGTACTGCCGGCATTTGGCTCCTGCGCAGAACGTAAAGTCCCGTGCGTGAAAAAACGCCCCTGTTCTGAAGGCCCGTATACCTGTTGAGCCAGAAGAGAATGTCCTCTGCCAGCTGTGCCGCCGCAGACGGCTTGTAAAAGACAAAAGCCTCACTGCCGGATGCGCTCTCATACTCGGAAGCATTGGTGTGCAGACTCAAAAAATAATCCGCCCCCCATGCGTTCGCCTCATTCACACGCGCCGAAAGGCTCGTCGCAGTCGATGTCCCCAGTTGTGTACTCGGAGTCGGACGGGAAAGCCTGACCTCGAAATTACCGTTTGCACGCAACAGAGCTGCAGTCTGTACGCCGATCTCATACACGATATCCTGCTCGCGCAGACCGTTACCCTCCGCTCCGGCATTCGGATTCACCGGGTTGTGACCCTGGTCTATGTACACTTTGATCGCCACTTGTATTACCTTCCCTTCATAGTATTATATCGTCTATAAAAATCATATTCCGGGCACACCGGTAATGTTAAAACGTCAAAAAGGGATTTTTCGCCATATGAACAGCACTGAAAAAAACAGGATCCTCTCAAATACGCTTTATCTTGTCGCAACTCCCATAGGCAACCTGTCCGACATCGGAGAACGCGCCCTGAAGGTACTGTCGGAGGTGGATTTCATCGCCGCCGAGGACACGCGCAACACACTGCGTATGCTGACCCATTTCGGCATACGGAAACCGCTTGTATCCTACTTTGAGCACAACAAATCGGAGCGCGGAGTACAGATACTGCGACGCATTGAGGCGGGGGAGTCCTGCGCGCTCGTGACGGACGCGGGGACACCCGCCGTATCCGACCCGGGCGCAGATCTCGTAAAGCTCTGCGCGGACGCCGGCATACGCGTTGTCTCTGTCCCCGGACCCTGTGCGTCTATCGTCGCGCTCACCCTCTCGGCGCTCCCAACGGAACGCTTCTGCTTTGAGGGATTTCTGCCGGCAAACCTACAACAGCGCAGAAAGCGACTTGATTCTCTCAAAAACGAAAGCCGCACCATGCTCTTTCACGAGGCGCCTCACAAGCTTGCCGCAACGCTGTCTGACATGGCGGACACCTTCGGTGAAGGACGCAGAATAGCGCTTTGCCGCGAGCTTACGAAGCTCAATGAGGAGGTCATACGCACGACCCTCGGGGAAGCCGTGGAGCTGTACCGCGAAAGATCTCCCAAGGGCGAGTACGTGCTTGTACTTGAGGGTGCGCCGGAATCGGATACAAACACCGAGGCGCAGTCCATGACCATAGAGCAACAGGTGGAATATTATATGAGCGAGGGCATGCCGAAAATGGAGGCGATAAAAGCCACGGCAAAATCCCGTGGGCTTCCGAAAAACGACGTGTATAAGCTCTTCAACTGATTTTTATGTAGAGTGCACAAAAAAGGGATAAAGGATGTATGGCAGTTTGAATTTTTACTCCCTTGATTTTTCGGCTTGTATGTGGTATCATATGTTTTAATGGCAAGTGAGTGTTCTGCCGTAAACGTATTATAAACATTTGGGGAGGCAACATTATGGAAAAAATGAAAGTCGGCGTCGTGGGCGCAACGGGAATGGTAGGTCAGCGCTTTCTGACCCTGCTCGAAGATCACCCGTATTTCGAGGTTGCCGCTCTTGCGGCCTCGGCACGTTCCGCGGGCAAAACATATGAGGAGGCTGTGGGAGACAGATGGAAAATGAAAACTCCCATGCCCGAAAAATTCAAAAAAATGACCGTTATCGACGCGGCAGACGTAGAAAAAATGGGGAAGCTCGTTTCCTTCGTATTCTGCGCGGTCGACATGAAAAAAGATGAGATCAAGGCTCTCGAGGAAAATTACGCAAAGCACGAGATACCCGTAGTTTCCAATAACTCCGCAAACCGCTGGACGCCCGACGTCCCCATGGTCATCCCGGAAATAAACGATTCTCACCTTTGCGTCATTGAAGCACAGAGAGAGAGACTCGGAACCAAGCGCGGATTTATCGCCGTGAAGCCGAACTGCTCGATCCAGTCGTACGTCCCGGCGCTCACCCCGCTCCTTAAATTCAAGCCCACGGAAATTGTGGCAACAACATATCAGGCTATCTCCGGCGCGGGCAAGACTTTTCGCGAGTGGCCTGAGATGATAGACAATATCATTCCCTTTATCGGCGGTGAGGAGGAAAAGAGCGAGCAGGAACCGCTCAAGGTCTGGGGAAAGGTTGAAAACGGAGAGATAGTAAAGGCCGATGCCCCCGTCATTACGACCCAGTGTATACGTGTTCCCGTCTCCGACGGACATACGGCGGCGGTTTTCGTAAAGTTCGAAAACAAGCCCTCAAAGGAAGAGATACTAAAGGCATGGGCAGAGTATTCCGGAAAGCCGCAGGCTCTCGGTCTGCCGCACGCCCCCGCACAGTTCATCACGTATTTTGAAGAGGATAACCGTCCGCAGGCAGCTCTCGACCGCGACCTCTACGGAGGCATGGGCGTCAGCGTGGGACGTCTCCGCGAGGACAAAATCTACGACTATAAATTCGTCGGTCTTTCCCACAATACACTGCGCGGAGCCGCAGGCGGCGCCGTACTTATCGCGGAACTGCTATATCGCGAGGGATACTTCAACTGACCGATGTTGCCTCGCAAGCTTGCATTGGTGTAATTATTCGGTTCGAGTCAATTTCGCGTATCCGGCTTCCGGCAAAAACAAATACTTCAAAGGCGATGCACCGACGTGCATCGCCTTTGAAATTTTATGTTGATAAAGCAAATAAAATGTGATATAATGAGCACATGAGTCCTGTCGTAATCGGAAAAAGCCGCAAAATGTACGATTTTCCAAAAAAATGTACGGTTTGCGCGTTTCCGGATTTTAAATATTTTTTCTTGTTCTTAACGGAGGCAAAAAATGTCCTTGAATGATTTCTTTTCGTACGGCGCGCTTCGGTTTATTATGGGAAACGGGGCGCCGTTTTACATTACGGCTGTCCTGATTTGCGCGATCATTCCGTATCTTCTCGGAAGCATTAACTTCGCAATAATCGTATCGGGCAAGCAATATAAACAGGACATAAGAAATTTCGGCAGCGGAAATGCCGGCATGACCAATATGATGCGGACCTACGGCAAAGGCGCCGCAGGTCTCACATTGCTCGGCGATGCGCTCAAAGCATTTGTCTCCGGACTTATCGGATATGCCGTCCTCGGGCAGTACGGCGCGTATATCGCAGGCTTTTTCTGCATCGTCGGTCATATGTTTCCCATTTATTACAACTTCAGAGGCGGCAAGGGAGTGGTCACGGCAGCGGTAACGATACTGATGTGCAACCCGTTCGTCTTTCTCATACTTCTTCTGATATTCATACTGATAGTGCTTGCAACAAAATATATCTCCCTCGCTTCCATTATGTGTATGCTTCTCTTCCCCGTCATTCTTAACCGTGTGGATGTCTATTTCAACGGTGTCTGCGGAGCTTATGTTATAATTGCCATGCTGATGTCCGTGCTCGTGATCTTCAAGCACAAGGATAATATAAAACGTCTGCTGAAGGGAACGGAAAGCAAATTCTCCTTTAAAAAGAGCGTAAAAAAATCCGACATTGATTCCGACGGAAATCCGGACGGAAATAAAAAAGAAGCTGACGGCGTTAAGAATGATGCGAACAGAGATGGAACGCCCGGCAAACGAAACGGAAACACCAAAAACACAAGCAGGAAAAAGCTGAAAAACAGGAAAAAATGATCCGAACTTACGGCAAAAAACGGGATGGGTCTGACGTGCAGAGACCGCATATCCGTTTTTTGCGGCTTTTACCTTTGTATCTCGGCGTAGCTTTTGCAGGGCAAAAGCCGCAACTATCATAAAAAGGGAGCTTTTGCAAACGCAAAAGCCATGGTTGTATATATGAATAACAGCAAAAACAACGCTGCCGAATTTGCACAGCTTCTTTGTCGGTCAGCAGAGCGCGGTCTGATGAAAAAAGCGGTGTTTTCAAAGCCGAATGACAAAAGCATCACCAAAATGACGCTTACACTGCGCCGGATCGGCGGAAACAAGGTGCTTCAGGCGGAATATCTCCGTGCAGACAACAAAGCAATACACAAAAATTTCCCCTTTGACTCCGCCGTATCGGACACGATTGCAATGATGTGTACCGAGTTCGGGCAGGTCAATCTCATTTCTGCCTGCGCGCAATGCGAATTCAAGACCTCAAAATCAGGGAATACCGTAATTACGGGCGCAGATAATTTCAGAAAATCACTCGATGATCCGACGGAGGTGCCGGAAGAACCGATGGGCAACGACCGCAGAAAGAATCATATTCTCAACGGTTCGGAGCCTTTTCTTATACTTCTCGGAGTCTCCAATAAAAACGGACGGGTACTCGACAGAAAGCGCTCGAAATTCAATCAGATAAACAGATTTCTTGAGATGATACGCGACGTTCTCCCGTATCTCCCGAAAGACGAGATAACCGTTTGCGACCTGTGTTGCGGAAAGAGCTACCTCTCATTTGCCGCGTATCACTACCTCTCAAACATCGTCGGACTGCGTGTGGATATGACCGGTGCCGACCTGAAGGCTGATGTGATCTCCTTTTGTGGCGGCGTGGCGGCGGAGCTTGGTTTTGACGGACTGCACTTTGTATGCACCGACATCGGAAAGCTTGAGCCCCCGGGCGCGCCGCAGCTTGTAATATCCCTGCACGCCTGCGACACGGCAACGGACGTGGTGCTTGACCGCGCCGCCGACTGGGGAGCGAAGGTAATTCTCTCGACTCCGTGCTGTCACCATGAGCTGAATCACTCTCTTGACTGCCCCGAGCTTTCGTTTATTTCGGATTATTCGATGATTCGCCAGAAATTCTGCGACGCGGCAACCGACGCCTTAAGGCTCAAAAAGCTTGAGGCACGCGGATATTCCTGCGAGGCGCTCGAGCTCATCGACCCGGACGAAACTCCGAAAAACATCATGCTCCGCGCAATCAAAAAGCCGGATTTTCGCCCGGATTCCGCCAAGGCAAAGAAAGCGCTCGAGGAATACAGGCGTGCAAAAGCCTTCCTGCTCGGTAAGAACACAAACACAGATTTTATGAAATCGGGATTTGAAAATGACTTATCATAACGCAGTAAAATATATATTATCCGCAAAATCGGACTCCAAAGCCCATTCTGCGGAACGTATAAAACTTATTTGCCGATATCTCGGAGACCCGCAGCTCCGACTTCCGTACGTTCGGCTTGCCGGCAGCAACGGCAAGAGCGTATGTCAGGCAATGCTTTCTGCAGTCCTTTCGGATGCGGGACTGCGCGTAGGAAGCCTCGTTATGCCTGCATCCGACGAACCGCGCGAAAATATCCTGATAGCCGGAGATCCGATGACGATGGATGATACGGTTATGCTCGTCAAGAGAATCGTGTCCGCGCTTGCCGACATACGGCATGATATTGCACAACAGCAAAACGCCGTCCTGTCACAGACCGAAACTGCAAATCCCGCAAAAGTCCCCGAGGTGTTCGTCTCCGGCAAAGCCGATGTACAACCGACCCGCAACGAAATACTATTTCTCATTGCCATGATGTACTTTCGCGAGAACAATTGTGACATTTGCCTCATTGAATGTGACCATAACGGTCAGGATCCGTCCACAGTGCTCCCGCCATCGGCGTGTACTGTTATCTGCGGCACCGTTCCGTCAAAAAATCTTTCGGAGATACACAAGATAAAATCCTATATAAAGCGCGGTGTACAGGAAGTGGTAAGCGCGACGCAGGACGGTGAGACATACCGCATTATTTCCGACGCGTGCGCCGCAGTGAACTGCCGTCTTTCCATCCCCGCACGCTCGACGCTCACCGTTAAACGACTTTCACTTAAAGGCTCGGAATTCCGATATAAGAACGTCGACTATTCTCTGCGCGTGTGCGGTAAATTCCAGATAATGAACGCCGTTACTGTCATTGAAGCAGTGGCGATGCTCGGTCGTTTCGGATATAAAATAACACGCGATAATATTTTCAACGGACTTAAATCGGTAACGCCGAAGGCGAGATTTGAAGTCATTTCGGTAATGCCGACGCTCATTGCGGACAGCACCTATATGCTCGACGCCGTGGACACAATGTGTGACTCTCTCTGCGACTTCAAAGAGCAGACAGGAACGGATGTCCGACTCTGCCTGCCGCCCGACATCCCGCTCATCAACAGATATCTCTCTTCCCTGTCCGCGCGCGGATATCGCACAACGGAGCTTATCGTCCCCATGTCCGCCGCAGATGAGGCAGGCGATTTCAATGCGTCGGACTTTACCGTACCTGCGGTAACTCCCGCCACATTCAAGGCAGCCGCGAAGTATATAACTTCCCACTCACTCCGGGATGACCTTGTGCTCATTTCGGGACCGGCTTCCTTTACGGGAAAGGTTCGCTTTGAGATCCTGCGCATAATGAGCTTCTGAATCCAATCATTATCATTAGGATAACACAAAATCGCTATCCTTTAGGGTAGTAATCTTCTCTATGTATACCTGTCATTTTAAGTCATTTCCTAACAGTAATTTTACGAACTAACAAAAAACATTGCTTTTCAAAAAATAATGATATAATAAACTCATAAAGGCAGAGGAACATATTCCTCCGAATATTCACAAAGGAGTTACTTATGAAAAAGTTATTGTCAGTTGTCCTGCTTCTTGCTCTGATAATGTCTTTCCCATCGTGTAAAGATAATAGTGGAACCACCAATACAGCCGAAAATACTACACAATCTGTAACAAATGGAGAAAAGACAGAATCCGAGGAAGATATAATCAAGAACGCAGTGCTTGATTTGATGAAAACCAGTGAATCGCAAAAAGATCCCACCGATCTGTTTGCTCATTTTACCGGTGATTTTCAAATCACAAACTTTACATCCTCGCAAGACGGAATAAAATCCATTAAACGCAAGGAAGCCGTAACGCTTGTGGACGCCGGTTCGCTTTCCTATTATGTGATAGAAGCCGCCGGATATATGTTCTGTGCTGTGGATGATGCTCAGGAAGCTGAGGTTTTTGCAAGCCTTCCTCTTTCAGCAGATGCTTCCAATGCTTCAACTATCTTTACTGTTTTTGGAATTGATACAAGTGCGTTATACACCGCAACCACTGATAGCACCGAAACAGAAGCGTTAACCGCCAATATGTTAACGGTTACCGATGATAAAGCATATTGCCAATTTGACAAAGCTTACATCGATACGCTGGCAGAGGAACTTTGTGAAACGATGGGCTTTACGGGTTCAACAAAATCCTCGTTTATGAACAAATATACAGGAAGCGGAACTTATTCGGTTGCAGAAAACAAGGTTACGTTTGATATTCAAATAAAGGATAATCAAATTGGCTCAATTCATCAAATTATCAAATATGCCATAGATAATGAGGGTAAAGTGTACGCATATTCCTATATGGAATATTTCAACGCTTCTTTGGGTATTAGCACTCCAATTATCGTTGAAATAGAGTGTAAAGATGTTGTATACCGTGAAAATGATCCAATTTCGGCAACGATCATACTAAAGAATTCGTCCGAGAGCAGTTTTCTTGACAGTGGTGTTACGGTCAAAATAGTTGACAATATTGAAACGACCTTTCGTTTGGATTGTACGAATTTAGATTCTCGTTCAGCAACGGCAACACGTAAAAAGAAACAAACCGAGACGGCTATGGGCGAGTCTATGACTTTCAATTCAACTTTTTCTCTGTCGCTTGATTTGGGAAAGTCCACCGCTCAATTTCAATTTACAGAAAAACAAGACAATGAAACACTCAATTCACTAAAAGCTAATAAGGTGACCTTTGCCACCTCGCCGTCCATCGTCACGCCCCAGCGAGTCACCGACAAGATCACAACCTATATCAATAAACATTTCGCACAATGAATTTTTTGCGGATGGTGGACAAAAAGGTGGATTTGGGCATAGGAACCTTTTTTCTGCTGTTATTGATTGTCGACCGGCAAGCCGAGAAGCTCGACCAACCTTGCCAAATCTAATCACACGGCTTCGACAACCCACATTCCCACTTGGGAACTGCCTTGCCCGATATGCCCGGCAGCACCCCGAACTCCATCTGCGTCAGACTACGCTCCTTTCTTTTTTCCGATATCAAATCACATATTTTTTTCCATGGAAACCTCTGTAAACCGTTTGGTTGATTATAGTATAAACCCAATCTGTCATAATAAAAAATAAATCGGGAGGAACCGTCGGTTCCTCCCGATTTATTTAAGTCAGATTTTCTCCTTAACCTTCGACGCCTTGCCGACTCTGTCGCGCAGATAGTAGAGCTTTGCTCTTCTGACCTTACCGACACGGATAACATCGACCTTTGCAACGTTGGGGGAATGGAGCGGGAAAGTCTTCTCAACTCCGCATCCGTAGGAAACGCGTCTGACAGTGAATGTCTCGGAAATACCGCCGCCGTGCTTTGCGATAACGGTACCCTCAAACATCTGAATTCTCTCTCTGTTTCCTTCCTTGATCTTGTTGTGAACACGAACCGTGTCACCAACTCTGACCACGGGAACCTCTGTCTTAAGCTGCTCATTTGTAAAAGCCTGAATCAAATCCATTTTTCAGTCCTCCTTAATATCGGGGCATTCATGCAGAGCTTCGCAGCGGACTGCCCTTGTTTGTGATTTGCACACATCGCGGTATATTATACCACAATCGCATACGGATTGCAATAGTTTTTTACGATTTTCTCTTTATTTTGAGTAATCTGTCGAAAATAGCCTTAACCGTCACGGCAATTCCGCGGAAATTGAGCGCGAGAACGATCAGGAA
>JBJDZF010000077.1:2821-5897 GCA_051867855.1 Eubacteriales bacterium | reverse complement strand
AGTTCTTGAAAGAGGGGGATGGGGAGGAAAGCTTCTTTTAAGAAGTTTCCTCCCCGCAAAAAAAATTTTTTAAAAAGCTATTGCAAAAAGAGTTGATATATGGTATAATACCATTGATAGGATGAGAGTGGGTTTGACGACCCACTCTCAACTGCTGAATAGCATATTTTTTTCGATTCGGAATTTTTTATTTTAGTATTCAAACGATCGGAATTCGGAGGCAATTTTCAATGTCACAAAATCAGAAGAGCGTTGTACAGACGGTTAAGCAGTTTGCTCTGCCTCTTGCGCAAGAGCTTGGGTATACGCTTTGGGACGTCGAGTTTGTAAAAGAGGGCGCGCAGAGGATACTGCGTTTCACCATCGATTCCGAGAACGGTATCACCATTGACGATTGCGAGAAATTTCACCGTGCGATAGATCCGATGCTCGACGAGGCAGATCCGATACAGGAATCCTACTCTCTTGAGGTAAGCTCCCCGGGAATAGAGCGTGAGCTTCACACCGATGAGCATATAAAAGCGTGCGAGGGCGAACAGGTTGAGCTGAGGCTGTATGCCCCGGTGAACGGTGCGCGCGTATATCGCGGAACACTTCTGCCTCTTCTTCCCGACGGAAGAATCGCTATTGACGTTTCCGGAAAAACGATGGAATTTGAACGTGCCGCGGTTTCGAAGCTCAAGACGGTATTCGAATTCTGAAGGATTCCGTGACGGTTTTTCAGCTGTGCGGCGTATGGCGTAAGGTTACTCATTACCGATAAAAATAAAGGACGGAGTTTGAGATGAACAAGGAATTTTTTGTTGCTCTGGATCTTCTTGAAAAGGAGAAGAAGATACCGAAGGAGTACATGATCGAGAAGATAGAGGCGGCACTGCTTTCCGCATTCAAAAAGGAATACGGCAGCAATACTATGATGAGGGTAGTGATAGATCCCGAAAAAGAGGACGTGCGCGTATATCAGCAGCGCGAGGTAGTGGAGGAAGTCACAAATCCTCAGTGCCAGATATCTCTTGAGGAAGCAAAAGCCATCAGCAAGAGGTACGACGTCGGAAAGATCGTGGAGAATGAAGTCAAACCCAAGAACTTCCGCAGACTCAGTGCGGCGGCGGCAAAATCGGTCATAATCCAGGGCATACGCGAGGGTGAACGCAAGGCCATGCAGGATGCGTATGAGAGCAAGCGTGAGGAAATAATCACGGCGCAGGTGAGCAAGGTTGACCCCGTGAACGGCAACATAGTGCTTGAGACCGGTACGAGCCATGCGGTCCTTCTCAAGAGTGAGCAGATTCCCGGCGAGGAATTTGCCGTCGGAGACAGGATCAAGGTCTTTGTGACAGAAGTCAACAAAGAGTCGCGCGGACCTCTTGTAACCCTATCGAGAGTTCACCCGGGGCTTGTCCGCAGAATGTTTGAGCTTGAGATCCCGGAAATCCAGGACGGGATAGTCCTTGTCAAGGGAGTGGCGCGCGAGGCAGGCTCGAGAACCAAAATTTCCGTCATGTCGCGCGATGCCGACGTAGATCCTGTGGGCGCTTGTATCGGAAACCACGGTATGCGTATTTCCGGAATTGTCGACGAGCTGCGCGGAGAAAAGATAGACATCGTGAAATACAGCGATGTTCCCGAGGAGTATATAGCTGCGGCGCTCTCACCGGCGGAGGTTATCTCCGTTACGATGACGGGAGACCGCTCATGCAGGGTGCTTGTCGACCCGGATCAGCTCTCCCTTGCCATCGGCAAGGAGGGGCAGAACGCAAGACTTGCCGCGAGACTTACCGGAATGAAAATAGATATAAAATCCGAGTAATAACGGGGGGAGCGTCATGGAACAGAGGGCGAAAAAAATACCGATGAGGCAGTGCCTCGGTTGTAACGAGCACAAGCCGAAAAGAGAGCTTTTGAGAGTGGTTCGTACGCCTGAGGGAGAAGTGGTGCTTGACTTTACCGGAAAGAGATCGGGGCGTGGCGCATATATCTGCAAGAGCCTGTCCTGCCTGAAGAAAGCACGAAAGTCGCGCCGTATCGAGAGAAATCTGGAGTGTACGATTGACGACGCGGTTTATGACAGAATGGAAAGAGAGATCGCGGAGAATGAGTGACAGCGGTTCTCTGCGCGATGAAAAAAAATTGCTCTCCGTACTCGGTCTTGGTGTTAAATCGGGAAATATAATCATTGGGGTGCCGCTGATATGCGAGGCGCTCAAGGGACGCCGGAACGGCGGGAAATATCCGCTCATCGTTTTCGAAGCGTCCGACACATCGGAAAACACACATAAGAGAATATCCGACCGTTGCGGATATTATAATGTATTGCACATAAGACTTCAAACCGACGGAAACACGCTCGGCTTTGCCCTCGGCAAACGGTCGATGACAGCTGCCGCAGCCCTGACAAACGAACAATTAAGCCGATTGGCGCAAAGGTATATCTGATTTCGGTTGGCGTTGGATCCACCCAAATCCAAGGAAAGGAAGTCTTTCGTTTCGCAGTGAAGGACGAGGTATGAGGAATGGCACAAAACTCACAGTTCAAGGTAAATCAACTGGCAAAGGATCTTAATCTGAAGAGCAAGGATATTGTCGATATTCTTGCCGGAAAGGGAATAACGGTAAAATCGCAGGCGACGCTTGAGCCTGCGGACTTCAACGTACTGTTCGAGGAGCTTACCGCCGGAAATCAGATTTCGGGAATAGAGGACTACCTCGACGGGATAACCGTAATACCGTCTGCCAAAAAGACCTCCGGGGCGGCATCCGTCAAAGTGCCCGAACAGAAAGCAGACAGCTCTCCGGGGAAGAGTGACTCTGCCGTGCAAAATTCCGGGAACTCCGAAAAAACTGCGATCAAAACCAAGGTGTCGGCAGGCGAAAGCTCTGTCGCAGAGAAGAGCGCTTCAGAGGGCACTGCCGAGGAAAAGGACGGTGCAGCCGTATCGCACAGCGCGAGCATTTCAAATAAGGAGACGTCTGCGAACGGAAATTCCGAGCAGACCTCCGGACATTCACACGATACACAGATTGCCGACAGAGCCGATACTCCCAAATCGTCATCCAACAAGTCGGAAATTGCGCA
>JBJDZF010000077.1:0-2721 GCA_051867855.1 Eubacteriales bacterium | reverse complement strand
CAGGGACAGTCGAGAGACGGTGGACAGACAAGACCCGCGCAGTCGCAGGGACAGCCGAGAGACGGCGGACAGACAAGACCCGCGCAGTCGCAGTGGCAGCCGAGAGACGGCGGGCAGACAAGACCCGCGCAATCGCAATGGCAACCGAGAGACGGTGGACAGACAAGATCCGCGCAATCGCAATGGCAACCGAGAGACGGCGGGCAGACAAGACCCGCACAGCCGCAGTGGCAACCGAGAGACGGCGGGCAGACAAGACCCGCACAGTCGCAGTGGCAACCGAGAGACGGCGGTCAGCAGAGAACAAATCAGACGCAGCAGGGAGCTAACGGTGCCGGGAACCGCTTCGGAAATCCTTTCGGAGCACAGCAGGGCTCACGTCAGGGGTACGGCCAGGGAAGCAACCAGCGCAGACCTCAGGGGGGACAATCCGGACAGTTCCGCGATAAGGATTCCGGATATTCGAACAGCGCACCCAGAGAAAAATTCAAGCCACAGCCCATAGTTCGCGCCCAGACCCAAAAGGGCGACGAGGTGTCGAGGCAGAAGGGCGCGACGCGCATTGTGGATATGCGCGGTACGTCCGTCGACCTTTCCAAATATGACGAACGTCTGGACAATTTCGTTCCGGATTCCTACGGGGATGTCCGCGGTGGAAATCAAAGACTCAAAAAACAGACCGTTGCAAATAACCGTTCGGTAAAATCGAAAAACAAATCGAGGGGTGCATCCTCACAGCCGGTTACAAAGGCACCCATAAGCGTCACTCTTCCCGAAGAAATACTTGTCAGCGATCTCGCGTCGAGACTCAAGGTCACTTCTGCGGAAGTTGTGAAAAGGCTTATGCTGCTCGGAATGATGGTGACGGTAAACCAAACCGTCGATTACGATACTGCGGCCATCGTTGCGGAGGAAATGGGGATCTCGGCGTCCAAAGAGGTCGTCGTTACCATTGAAGATAAGCTCTTTGACGAGGAATCCGACAAGGAGGAGGATCTCCTTCCGAGAGCTCCTGTCGTGTGCGTAATGGGTCACGTTGACCATGGTAAAACCTCAATACTCGATGCGATAAGGCATACGAGCGTTACCACAGGCGAAGCAGGCGGGATCACACAGCACATCGGTGCGTACAGAGTCAAGGTCAACGGTCACGACATCACTTTCCTTGATACTCCCGGACACGAGGCGTTTACCGCGATGCGTGCAAGGGGAGCGCAGGCTACCGATATTGCCGTGCTCGTTGTTGCGGCGGACGACGGAATAATGCCGCAGACGGTCGAGGCAATAAATCACGCAAAGGCGGCGGGAATAGATATAATCGTTGCCATCAACAAGATGGATAAGCCCACCGCAAATCCCGATGTGATAAAGCAGGAGCTTACGAAATACGATCTTGTTCCCGAGGATTGGGGCGGCGACATCATATGCGTTCCGGTGTCCGCTCTTACGGGAATGGGAATTAACGATCTGCTCGAGAACATCCTGCTTGTGGCTGAAGTCAAGGAGCTTAAAGCGAATCCCAACAGACGTGCAAAGGGTATTGTCATAGAAGCGAAGCTCGACAAGGGACGCGGACCGGTCGCAACGATATTGGTCCAGAACGGTACGCTTCACATAGGGGATACCGTAATCGCGGGTACTGCCGTCGGACGTGTGCGCGCTATGACCGACCACAACGGAAAGACGATGAAGGAAGCCGCTCCGTCTGTTCCGGTTGAGATAATCGGACTTGACGAGGTCCCGTTTGCAGGGGACGAATTCAATGCCGTTGAGGATGAAAGAATGGCAAGAGCGCTTGCCGATCAGCGGCGTGCAAAGGCGAAAGAGGAAGTGTTCAAGGCTAATGCCAGAGCCAACCTCAATGACCTTTTTGCGCAGATATCGGACGGCGTAAAGGAACTCAACATCATTGTCAAAGCCGATGTCGGAGGCTCCGCAGAGGCAGTGAAACAGTCGCTTGAAAAAATATCGAACGAGGAAGTCAAGGTGCGCGTTATCCATGCCGCCGCAGGAGCTATCAGAGAGAATGACGTTATGCTCGCCGCCGCTTCCAATGCTATTATCGTCGGATTCAACGTCCGCCCCGATAAGGCGGCTCTTGACAGTGCGGAAAGGCAGAACGTCGAGATCAGGACATACAGGGTTATTTACGACTGTATCAACGAGATAACCGATGCTATGAAGGGTATGCTTGCACCGAAGTTCAGGGAAGCATTGCTCGGTCATGCAGAGGTGCGACAGACCATTCACGTTCCGAACGTCGGTACAATAGCCGGTTCTTACGTCCAGGACGGAAAGGTTACCCGTTCGTCAATGATTCGTATAGTGCGTGACGGCGTGGTCATAGCCGAGGATAAGATATCCTCACTGCGACGCTTCAAGGATGACGTGCGTGAGGTTGCTTCCGGCTACGAGTGCGGAATAGGACTCGACAAGTTCAATGATATAAAGGTCGGAGACGTTCTCGAGGCCTACGTAATGGAAGAAATCGAGAGATGATCTTGGGGATATTGGTTATGCGGGGGAAACTTTTCAAGAGAAAAGGTTTCCCCCGCACCCCTTTCAAAAGCTTTCGACCTGTTATAATTTATCCAAATCCGAAGTTCTTGAAAGAGGGGCGCGGGGAGGAAAACTTCTTTGGGGAAGTTTCCTCCCCGCAAAAGCAATGTGGAATTGTCAAGAAAAGTGCAGTCAAAAAACTCACTAAAAAATTTTTTGGGA
>JBJDZF010000076.1:0-5958 GCA_051867855.1 Eubacteriales bacterium | reverse complement strand
GGTGACGCTATCATATCAAAAACATTTTTACAATAACAAAATTTCCAAACAAAGAACCAAGATGCGGCGGCATCTTGGCTTTTTTGGTTTCCGAAAACCACCCGCCGGCGGTTATGACTGTTGTATAATGTGTGTAAAGATGTACTTTCCCGCCTATTCATTTTATTGTCTATATTATATTTCGATAACGATTTGATAACGATAAGGCGCAAAACGGCATTTCCGTCAATATCACAAAGGTCTGAAATCATGATAAATTCGCAAAATCTAACTATCCCGAATTTTTTTTTGCCGGATATCTTCTGATAAATACTTGTTTTGAATTGCTCGCGATCTTCTTTTTTCTTGACAAAATCGCCTTTCCGTGATATTATATATGTATATTTCCGACAAGTAAGCTTTTTTTTTGTGATTTTTTACGTATAATTGGGTTTACATTTCATTATTCACGTGCTTTTTTAGCTTTTTTGTAAGTCGGCTGTGAAAGACGCTTCGCGCATACGGACGGACGCCGGGAAGAAAGACACTGAAAAGGATGAAATCCGGGCGGCTCTATTATTTACGTATCTGTATACGGCAGGACGTATGAAGAAGCCGGAAAAATGCGCGCAGAGATTCTGCGCGCTCTTGCCGTGAAGACGGAAAACGGTGAATCCGAAAACGCTGTTGAGTTATTTGGGGAAAACCGCAATATCCGCAGTTATTGGGCAGTTACTTCGAGAAACAAAACCGTGTATCACGCCCGCTCAGTTACGAGGAAATGCGAGAGTTGATTCGGTACATAAAAATGTGGCGTATCGGAATGCGGCTCGCAAGCAGTTTTAAGGACACGCAGAAGATATCCTGACATACAAAAAGCAAATGAACAGTATGTAAAGTGGAAGTACATCATTAAGAATAACACAAATAGGTGGAAAAAATGGGAAGTTCAAGTATATACAAGTTAAAAACAAGACAGAAAATTTATCGTTTTATCAAGTCTGTAATTGATTTTTCGATAGCCTTGATAGCTTTGATTGTTTTGTCGCCATTGTTTTTGATAGTTGCTATTGCAATCAAAATTGATTCGCCCGGTCCTGTTTTCTTTGTTCAAAAAAGGATAGGGAAAAACGGCAAGCTATTTAATTGTATCAAGTTCAGAAGCATGTCGGTTGAGGCGCGTCACGATGTCGCAGGATATGAATATGAAAATGTGCAATCATATGTTACAAAGACGGGGGCGTTTATCCGCAAATATTCAATAGATGAATTGCCGCAATTTCTGAATATTCTGACATTCAGAATGAGTTTGATCGGTTACAGACCTTCACAACCTTGTGAGAATGAGCTAAACGAGGCAAGGGAAAGCTACAATGTATACCAGGTTCGCCCCGGTATATCAGGTTGGGCGCAGGTTAACGGGAGAGATATTTTAGCCGCAAATCCCAAGAAAAAAGCGAAATATGACGCTTATTATTTGGAGCATTTTTCACTTTGGTTGGACATTAAGATATTCTTTATGACTATCGTTAAGGTCTTCAAAAGTGATGATGTGGTAGAGGGCGTAATAATAATTCCGAAAAGCAATTCGGACGATAAGTTGAGTCAGCCTGTTGAAGCTGCAGAATCGGATATTACAGAGCTTACGGCAAACAGTATGCTTGACGATGCAGAAACTGCCAAACAAAAAGAAGTTGTATAAAAGGAAACATAATAATGCTTGTTGCTGAAAAAATTCAAGCTCAAAAGGATTCTATTGTTGACTACGGTTTGGTATCGATTATTATGCCGAATTATAATTCGGAAAAATACATAGAAGCAACCATAAAGAGTGTTTTAGCTCAAACATATCAAAACTGGGAATTATTATTCGTTGATGACTGTTCATCGGACAGGTCCCTTGAAATTGCACAATCTTTTGAAGATGAGAGGATAACAATATTATTCACAGACAAGAACAGTGGGGCAGCTCTCGCGCGGAATAAAGCAATCGAAAAAGCAAGAGGCAAGTGGATTGCTTTTTTGGACAGTGATGATTTGTGGATGCCTGAAAAGCTGGAAAAGCAAATTACATATATGCAAAACAACGATATATCTTTTTCTTACACGGATTATGAAGTTATTGACGAAAACAATAAAACCGTATCGATTTTTAAGCCTCGACTTGATGTGTGCAAATACAAGGATATACTTAAGCATAATCATATTGGGTGCTTGACGGTTATTTATGATTCTGAAAAATTAGGAAAGGTTTTAATGCCTGCTAATGCAATAAAAAGAGAAGATATGGCTTGTTGGTTGAGTATTTTGAAAAACGGCGCCCAAGCTCATTGCCTACATGAATGTTTGGCTCAATACAAGGTACATTCCAATTCGGTATCGTCAAACAAACTGAAAATGATGAAATATCAGTGGCAAGTGTACCGAAAAGTTGAAAGGATAAATATGTTTAAATCGGTCTATTATCTCGCATATTGGGCAGTAACTGGCGTTTTGAAGTACAGATAAAACAAGGTCTCCCTTTTTGGTAAAAGTCGGCATTAGAGAATTTCAAAATGGTGTTACCTATGCCGAATGGAATGCTAAACATGAAAAGATGGGTTCACTGAAAATTCAATTTGAACTACGGAATTTTTTAGGAAAACAATTGCAAAGGACTGATACATATGAAAAAATATAAAATAGGGTACACGACCGGCGTATTCGATATGTTTCATATAGGGCATCTTAACATTCTCAAACGGGCAAAGGAACAATGCGATTACCTGATTGTGGGCGTTTCAACAGACGAGGTCGTCGAAACCTATAAACATAAGAAGCCGGTTATTCCGTTTGAAGAAAGAATTGCAATTGTTGAAGCGATCAAATATGTTGACAAAGTTGTCCCGCAAACATCAATGGATAAAATGGAGGCATATAAGGCTCTTAAATTTGAAGCTTTGTTTCACGGCAGTGATTGGAGAGGCAGCGCCATGTACAACGAGATTGTTGCTGAATTTTCAAAAATTGGCGTAGATGTGGTGTTTCTGCCGCATACAGAAGGGATCAGTTCCACACTCATACGGGAGAAAGTCGACAATTGAATAGAATAATTGAAGGGCGCTGACAGCACGCGTGTGTCTGGGATACGGAAAAGGACTATCGGGAGTACATGAAAAACACGCGGAAATATCCAAAAGAATATGTGTTGTAAGGATGGCAAAATATGAGTCGAGTTCAGGTTTTGGTTGCCTGCATGGGGCAAAGTGACGACAGATTATTCCGAGAAATGAATCTGCAGACCGATGCGGTGCTCGCAAATCAATGTGACTGTTACGAATACCGCGAATATACCGAGCCTGACGGAAGTCGGGTGCAACTGGTGTCAACGGATGACCGCGGCGTTGGCAAAAACCGTAATAAAGCTCTTTCCTTCGCAAGCGGAGAATATCTGCTGTGCTCGGACCAGGATATAATCTATGTCGATGGATACAGTAACATCGTGGAGGATGCATTCAAAAAATGTCCCAAGGCGGACATCATCGTATTCCGTCTGGAATATTTGAATCATCTCACACCGTTTAGAAAGGATACGATGAGATACCGCCGCGTTCATCTGTGGAACTGTATGCGTTACGGTGCGCCGAGAGTTGCTATGAGAAAAGCGGCGGTTGATAAGGCTTGCCTCTCCTTTTCCACATTGTACGGCGGCGGGGCGAAATATAGCTCGGGTGAGGATTCGCTGTTTATACGGGAAGCATTGCGTAAGGGGCTGAAAATGTACACATGCCCGATTGTGATCGCCCGGGTAAAACAGGAGGAATCTTCTTGGTTCAAGGGCTACAACGATAAATTTTTCATAGACAAGGGAGTTTTGATTGCAAATGCTTTTCCGTGCCTGAAAAGCCTGTTTTTGTATTATTTCGCATATGGGCTGCGGAAGGTTTCAAAGGATTACGGATTTCGGAAAATCTGCCGTCTGATGCGACAGGGTATCAGGGAGTATAAGAATTTGTGAGGTTCGATAATGCAAAGAATACTAATTAAACGGCTTTGCGATCGTGGAATTTTGCGATATTCCATAAATTGAGGATCGAAATGAAAAAAATCATTTTTGTTATCAATAATCTGCAAACCGGCGGAGTGCAGATAAGTCTTTTGAATTTGCTCAAAGAAATCCATAATGATTATGATGTGACGGTGCTTTGCTTTTATTGCAAGGATGAGTATCGGGTGCTTGTGCCGGATAATGTTAAGCTGATGGGATTGAACTCCCCGTTCCGTTACTTCGGTGTGTCTCAGGGCGAGCTGCATTCAAAACCTTTTCAGTATTCGGCGAGGGCGTTTTGGGCTGTGCTGACCAAATTGTTCGGACGCTCATTTTCAATAAAACTGATGTCCTTGTTCCAAAAAAAAATAGGTACATATGACTGTGCCATATCATATTTGCACGAAGCATCACAAAAGATCTTTTACGGCGGATGTAACGAGTTTGTCCTGAAAAAAGTCAAAGCTGAGAAAAAGATTTCATGGGTTCACTGCGATTTCGGACTTTCCGGGGCAAACAGTGTGAAAAGCAGAAAAATTTACAGCGATTTTGACACAATAATTGCCTGCTCCGAAGGCACAAAGGCGGCGTTTTTACGGTGCCTGCCGGAGTTTGAGTCCAAGTGCATTGCGGTGCGCAATTGTAATGACTATGAAAACATCAGGCGTCTTGCCGGTGACGGCATCAGGTATGAGGACGGCTGTTTTCACATTGTTACCGTTGCACGGCTGTCTGCGGAAAAGGGAATCGAACGCGCGATAAGCGCCGTAAAGACCTGCATCGAGAACGGGCATCGTATCCGATATCATCTTGTGGGTTCCGGAGATATGGAAGCGACGCTTAAAAATCTTGTCGCTGAAAATCACATGGAAGACTGTGTGTTGTTCTACGGAAATCAGACAAACCCTTACCCGTACATGAAGAATGCCGATCTGTTTCTTCTTCCGTCTTACCATGAGGCGGCACCGATGGTTTTTGACGAGGCGGCGTGTCTCGGAGTGCCTGTTCTTGCGACAGAGACCACATCAACAGACGAGATGATAAAGCAGAACAGATTTGGTTTCGTATGTGAAAATTCGCTTGCAGGTATTACACAATCATTACTTGGATTATTGAATGACCCGGATGAGCTCACATCTGTCCGCACTTCGCTTGAAAATCAATCCTTTTCCAATTGCAATAATATTTCGGCATTTTATTCGGTTGTAAATTCAGGTCACATTTAATAAAGTCGGTAAACAAAGGTGGATTATGGCGTATATTACGAAAGCTGACAAAAAACTCTATATTATTTGGGCAATGGCTCTCTTAAGTATTGCGCTCGGTGTTCTGACGACAAACTATTTGTCATTGATTGCCATGGCGTTGTTTTGTGTTGCTGTGTTTTTTTCTTCGTCAGAAGACATGCTTTCTTTTTTAGTGGGAATGTTGCCTTTTGCCAATATTTTTAAATTATCACCGGATTCCATGAGCCTGTTCACAGTGTGTGAAATGATTGCGGTGTTGTTTCTTGTTATGCGAGTCAAAATACGTTTCTCATGGCTTATATCCACGTTGATACTGGCTGCATATATGCTTGCCTTTTCTTTTAACAATTTCAATATTCTGACTATTATTAAAGTCATAGTAGGCTTTATTCTGATCGGCTCTGCGGTTTTCATTTACACCCGCAAAGGGATCGTGAGAAGTGCACGTATGTTATCGTTAAGCACGATCATTATGCTTTTGCTTTCCTCCAACAGTAAATATTGTTCATATGTTGAACCGTATCTCAATGATTTAGACTATTTGATAGATTCAACCGGTCATGCCACGGATACATTGCGAATCAGCGGATTTATGGGTGACCCGAATTACTGCTCTGTACTGATCATTATGGTTCTTTCGCTGCTGTGCGTCCTGTATTATTTTAAAAGTATCGGTGTTGAATTTTGGGTTTATACGGCTTTTCT
>JBJDZF010000075.1:0-5998 GCA_051867855.1 Eubacteriales bacterium | reverse complement strand
CTGAAGAGGAAGATATCTTCTTCTCGGAAGGCTCTCACTGTCGCTGCTTCTCCAGCCAAGTGCCTGAATAGTTACCTTGATATCCGTTTCAAAATAAACAGGATCGCACACATGCCAACGGTACATACTAAAGCGCGCCTGGGAGCGGTACAGACCGTCCGGTTTAAGAACCTTGGCAAGTCCGGCATACGGAGTACAGAATTCCTGATACTTGCCTCCTATATCAAAATTCCAGGAACCACAGAAATAATCCTCCGTACCGGTTCCGCAGATAGTGGGAAAATCCTTGTCGCCGTCAAGATAAAACTTTATCTCGCCCTCTCCCCACCAGCCGTTGTTGTTCACTCCCCAGAACATATATGTTCCCACATAATGCCCTTTGCCGGAAACATTGTCAAGAATTGTATATACTTCTTTGTACGGAAGCGGATTCTGACGGCGGAACTGCGCGTGGAAATACGCAAGACCCTCGGGAAGGTCATCAATAATATAATCAATCTGATAATATACGATAACGGGCTTGAAATGATTGTTTTCGAGTGTAATCCTGCAATGCTTGTAAAAAGGCATCTCCCAGTAACAGTTAAATGCCCTTTTGGGATTCACACACACCATCATTGAGGTCAGCTGACGGTATTCCTGATAGTCGGCGCTTGCAAAGAAATCGCACAGAGGCGTTTCAACGGACGGTCTTTCATGATGATCCCAATACATACGAAGAGTCAGTGCGCGATTTACATCCGCATTGTCGACGATCCAGATATGCTTTATCATTCCGGGACCGTCAATATCACCGATCTCCCTTACCTCTCCGGGCTCCAGTACTATGTAAGGAGATATTTTCCATCCCTGACCGAGCTCATGCGCGCATCCTGCGCTGACTCCCTCGGTAGCCATGCCCCCTTTTCCCTTTTCACCCTTTACGTTCTCCGCCGACAAGGATCTGCTTTTCGCACCGGAAAGCTGCGCTAATTTGTATATTCCATGCTGATTGTACATTTTTATTCCTCCGTTTTATCAGTAATTTCAAGCCACATATGCATAACGTTTACGCATGATTCGGCGTATGCGTCCGAATATTGGATAAGCAATCTGTTTTTTCCGTTCTCATTAATAACTATATTGTTTGAATAGTAGCACAGCTTTTTCTCCTTTTCGAGATAGACCCCTTCATCCCACGTATAACCGTCAACAGATGAATACAAGACAAATCCCTTACCTTTTTCTCCCCTTCCGTGCAGGATAAAAACTCCGTCGATCAGAGCCACCTGAGGATTTCTTATACCCTTCTGCACAAAGCAAGGTGTCATTATCTCCCAGCTTTTACCGCAGTCCCGACTTACTGCATGGTCCATTTCTCTCTCACTGTCGATGTTATATGCGTACATATGCAGATTTCCGTCTTTGTCAAATACCAGCGCGCCGTACCCTCTGCCCTGTGTGTCAACAGGTATAACGCCCGAGCATACGAAGCTCTTTCCACAGTCCGTGCTCGTGAAAAGCCTGTACAAATGCTCCTCGCTGTTTCCGGTAAATTTCACCGTACCGTCATTGCAGAACTGAAGCACATATATGACTCCGTCCCTGCAGACGGCGTCGTATATCCGTCCGCGGTAAGGGGAAAATTCCTCCGGCTCACTCCAACTTTCCCCGCCGTCGCAGCTTTTTATAACCGTAGGTGTAAACCACGGCTCGCAGCATACCTCGGCAAGCATGGAATTTCTCAGGCAAAATGCAACAATACTGCCATCTGCGCAGGCAACCGCTTTTTCCACCGAGACCGTGAACACACCGTCCAAAAAGGCTTCTTTTGAGTACGGCAGATCTCTGGCAGGTGAAAAACTCTTACCGTAATCCTCTGATATACGGTATTCTATCCACCCGTAAGCCGCATGACCTTTCAGACGCTTGGCGGAACAGTTTGAATTGAAATCAATGATACACCCCGGAGAAAATTCCGCCATGGCATGACTCATATGCCCGCTTCTGCCGCGCGCCTGATTATCCGTATAAACAACCGGTGAGCGGAGACTTACGGTATACCCTGTTCGCTTTATTTTATAGTCCAACCCTGCATACTCCTTTCTGCGTTCGTCAATATTGACCTATCACGATGCCTGTTTTATTTTTATTTGGTTATTATGCAAGTAGATTGTAGCATTCTTTGCAGTAAATGTCAATGAAATATAAAGCGGTATAATATAACAAATCACGGATTTGAAATTCATTTTATTCACGCTTGTATTGCATTGGATTTCGTAATGTTGTATAATAAATAAAAACAGCGCCTGTTATTTCAATTTTTGTTTTTCCAAAAGTCACAAAGATTTCGGAGGTTTTTTCTGCATGGAACAGACAGATAAAAAAGTGATCTTTCTTGATATATCACAAATCAAAGATATCAAGGACGATTACGACATTGCAGAATTCAACGATTCAAACTCGGTTTTCAAGATTATACACAGATGCAGAGGAATGAGTGAAGATTTTTTGCAGACCACGCTTCACTGGCACAATTATTATGAGCTTGAGGTCGTTTACGGCGGCAACGGGATCCATATACTGAGTAAATCATCATGCAATATGTCCAGAGGATATGCCTGCCTGCGTTCTCCGAATCATCTTCATACCACTCTTGAAGATCACGACAACCCGCTTAAGCTTTTCAATATTAAATTTTCGGCAGATTATATCCCGAACGATATTTCAACATATCTTGTAACATCCGATAATTCGGTGTACGTAAATTTCAACGACGAGGAGCTGGAGCTTATACTGACCCGTATACGTCAGCTGTTTAGTGAGCTGAAGACTCAGGATCAGCATACGCATATTATGGTAAAGGCAATTTTTACGGATATTTTTATAACCTTTATACGTAAATATCACCTTAAGGAAAATCATATATCCCATAACAGCACGCATATCCAATCCGTAATTAGTTACATTCAGAATAATTTCAGAGACGACATAAACCTGAAAAGTCTCGCCGAAAAGGTCTATCTGACTCCGAACTATCTCGGAGAACTCTTTATTAAGGAGACCGGAAAAACGTGTTCTAATTACATACAGGATCTTCGCTTTACGTTGGCAATTCAGTTGCTTATCAACACTTCACTTTCCATTAAGGAGATCACAAGCGAATGCGGATTTCATTCCACCTCATATTTCATAAGAAAATTCCGTGAAAAGTACCACGTTTCCCCTTCGCGGTACAGGTTGATGCGGAACAGCTGATACATAACGGAGATACAAAAAATCCTTACGCACAGTTTTCACTATGTGTAAGGATTTTTCAGAATGCAAAATCAATAATATCAGTTATATTTAGGCAGCCAATCGCCATGAGCTTCTATAAGGTCGTCGCACAAGTGCACAATATCGTCAATGGAAAGCTCTGATGATGTGTGAGGATCGAGCATTGCCGCCTGATATATCGTGTCCTTCTTTTTCGTGACCGCCGCCTCGATGGTCAGGAGCTGCACGTTTATATTGGTCATATTCATAGCTGCGCACTGAACCGGAAGCTTTCCGACAACCGTCGGCTGAACTCCGAGCCTGTTGACAAGACATGGCACCTCGACACAGGCGTCGGAGGGCAGGTTTTCAATAAGTCCCTTATTGATAACGTTACCGCCTATCTTGTAGGCATTGTCGGTAACGATCGCCTCCATGATACGTGAAGCGTACTCTTTCGAGCGGGTGTGGGTTATGTCTCCGTGCAGATATTCCTGCTTTTTGCTCTTCCAATCGTCTATCTGCTTCACACAGCGGCGCGGATACTCGTCAAGCGGAATATTGTATCTGTCGATAAGCTCCGGATATGCGGCTTTTATGAAAAGGTTGTTGTATTCGGCGTTATGCTCGCTGGACTCCGTGCAATAGTACCCAAATCGGCGTATATACTCAAAGCGAACGAGATCCTTGCAATCGGAATTCGGCATTTTCTCCAGCTCCGCGATCGCACGGCGGCGTATCTCCGGATAAAGGTCGTTTCCGTCGGCATCCTGAAGCTCAAGCAGCCATGCCATATGATTGATTCCCGCTATCTTCTCACGCAGCGGTGTCTTTGCTTCGATATTCAGCTTGTCAAGAAGATGGCTCGAGCATACCTGCACGCTGTGGCAGAGTCCGACTGTCTTGACTCCCGTATATCTCTGCATAAAGCCCGAAAGCATTGCCATGGGGTTTGTATAATTGAGGAACCATGCGTCTGGGCAAACCTCCTCGATATCCCTTGCAAAATCCTCAAGCACGGGTATGGTACGCAGTGCGCGGAAAATTCCTCCGATCCCGAGCGTGTCGGCAATGGTCTGGCGCAGACCGTATTTCTTCGGGATCTCAAAATCCGTTACCGTACACGGTTCATATCCGCCGACCTGTATGGCGTTTACCACGAAGTCCGCTCCCCTTAGCGCGTCCTTGCGGTTTTCAACGCCGAGATATTTGCTTATTTTTGCTCTTCCCTCATTCAGGTTCTTGTTGAGGAGCGACACCATCAGAAACGATTCCTCCAGACGCTCTCCGTCGATATCGTACAGAGCTATCTCAAAATCCCTGAGCGCCGGGGTAAGCATTGAGTCTCCGAGTACATTCTTGGCAAACACGGTGCTTCCCGCACCCATAAAAGTGATCTTTCCCATCATTCCGTTCCTTTCCAAAAAAGTATATACGGACAGGGCCACTTCATTCCCCCGCCCTTTGCGGAAATTATATCACATTTTTTTGCTTATATCCATTGCATTTTGTCTGATAATATTTTATAATATATGCGCATCCGAAAACAACCCGCGGAGGAATGAAGATGAGCAAAAAGACAAGCAATATCGTAAATGTTACGCCTTATTCCGATGTAAATCCGGTCGAATGCGGTTCCGAGGTCTGTAACCCCGGGCATTTCTTCGGACCGGCAGTAAGAACATACTGGCTTTTGCATTTTGTTGTATCGGGAAAAGGAACCTTTCAGACATCAAAGAGCACATATACACTTGTAAAAAACCAGATATTCATAATACGCCCGTACGAAATAAACACATATACCGCCGATACAATTGACCCATGGGAATACGTCTGGATAGGTTTCCGCGCGGGGATCACACTCCCACCGGCATTTACCATGCATGATACGGTATATGCACCCGAGCTGTTGCGGGTCTTCCGAGAGGCGTTGAACGCGCCCGAAAAAAATAATTATGAGGCGTTCCTGTGCAGTCGCATATGGGAGATCATATCCTTCATGTCGGCAGAGGAAACTCCGTCCGAAGCTTTTGAAATGTACATACGTCCGGCGCTTAACATCATGGAAACCGAATATCCGAACGGTATAAAAGTGAACGATATTGCCGAGCGTCTGCACATCAACAGAAGCTATTTCTCATCGTTGTTCAATGAAGTCGTCGGCAAACCGCCACATGAATACCTCACCGAATTGAGAATGGAAAAGGCCATAAAGCTCATGCGCTCCAATAATTACAGCATTACCGTCACGGCAAATTCGGTAGGTTTTTCCGATGTATTTGCCTTCTCGCGCGCGTTTAAAAAACGATACGGAATGTCTCCGAGCGACTTCAAACAGCAAATCACCGCAATGTAATAATGTGTTTATTTCCCGAAATCCATTTTTGAAGATAATCTCAATTTACGAACATACATAAAAGGGCTGTGGCAAAATTTGTTATTTGCCACAACCCTTACTGTTTTTAATGGTATTATTCTTTATAATCCCCGTATTCCGCGCCCTTTTGTATCAATATTCTTTCTTCTTAATACCCAAAGCGGTGAATATTGAGATCAGCACTATGGCAGCGGCACATCCCTTCACAGATGATTTACAGCCCTTGGTATTCGTCTCTTCAGCCGTAGTTTCACTATTGTCGGTATTGTAATTTACACTTTCGTCTGTTGCTTCTTCAAAAGTATCTGTTTCATTTCCGGTTTCTGTTTCATTGTCGCCGAGTGTCGGGTGCCGTTTACCGACATCCTTTCCGGTTCCGCCGAG
>JBJDZF010000074.1:0-6022 GCA_051867855.1 Eubacteriales bacterium | reverse complement strand
CTCACTTAAGGATTACAGGCGTGCGGCATACATCGGAAGAGTTTTTCAGGACCCGCAAAAGGGAAGCGCCGGCTCTCTTACTATCCTTGAAAACATGGCGCTGGCGGATAACAAGAACAAGAGATTTTCACTGATGCCGGCAGTCAACAAAAAGAGGATCAATTATTATAAGTCGCTACTTGACGAATGTAACATGGGGCTTGAGAACAGACTTAATGTTCCCGTAGGCTCCCTTTCGGGTGGTCAGCGGCAGGCGCTTGCGCTCGTCATAGCAAATATGTCCGACATCGACATTCTTATTCTTGACGAGCACACGGCGGCGCTCGACCCGAAATCCTCCGAGCGGATAATGGAGCTTACCGATAACTTTGTGAGAGGCAAGAATATTACAACACTTATGGTCACGCACAACCTGCGTTTTGCCGTCGAATACGGCTCGCGTCTGATAATGATGGACAAGGGAAAGATTGTCTTTGACAGAAGCGGTAATGATAAAGCAGAGACAACGGTGGACGATGTGCTGTCAATATTCAACAGGATCAGCATCGAGTGCGGAAACTGATAATGTAACACGTGAAAAGCAAATACGAGCTTTCTCTATGCATCTTTTGCGGAGAAATATACTGCGGAAATACCGAGGCGCTTAATTGCCTCGGTATTTCTGCTGATGAAACAAATTTCCCAATTTACAATAACATTACATTCCTCGTACTAAAATATGATTGTTGAGTTTTTGGGTTTGCAATATAATGAGAGTGCAAAATAAAAAAGGAGAATTTGAAAATGAAAAAGATTTTTGCACTCATACTCACATTTGTACTTACCATCTGCTCCTTAGGGGCGCTTTCCTCATGCAAAGGCTCAACATTCGATGAATCCAAGAGCATCAGTGTTGTTACACGTGAGGACGGAAGCGGAACGAAATCTGCGTTCATGGAAATCGTAGGACTCAAAGGCAAGGCCGACATTTCCGGCGTTATCGTTGCAACGGGTACGGCTGCCGTTCTTCAGGAAGTCAAGAGCAATCCTTTTGCAATCGGTTATGATAGCTTGGGTTACATAACCGACGATGTTAAAAAGCTTTCTGTTGACAATGTTGCCTGCACTGTTGAGAACATCAAGAACGGCACTTACAAGATATCGCGTCCTCTTAACGTAGTTTATCAGGAAAACAATATCGAAAATGACGAAGTTAATGCGTCATTCCTTGCGTTTCTTCAGAGCTCTGAGGCACAGACCATCATAGACGAAAACGGCTACGTTTCCACATATGAAAACTCAGTTGCTTACAAAGTGATTCCCGGGATAAGCGGCGAGATCTCCGTTTCGGGAAGCACCTCACTGAAGCCGTTGATGGAAAAGCTCGCTGCCAAGTACGAAGAAATGCAGAGCGGTGTAAGCGTTACCGTTGGCGGCGGCGGAAGCGGCACCGGATACAACGATGCACAAAACGGAGTGTCCGATTTCGGTATGATCTCCGAAAATTTCAAATCCGAGAAAGCGTCAAGCTGTACCTTTTATGAGGTTGCCAAGGATGGTATAGCGATCATAGTAAATAAAGAAAATACATTTGATAACATCTCACTTGAAAATCTTATGAACATCTATAATGTCGATGCGGGTGACGCGGCTATCAGAACTTGGTCCGGTGTTTCTAAGTAATATGAAAAAACTTTACGGCTTTATTAACGCGAGAGAAAAGGTAATGCGTGGAGTGTTCCTTTTCTCCGCAATTTTTTCAATCCTCGCGCTTGTAACGATAACCGTATTCCTGTTCGTCAGCGGAGTGCCTTTTATCGCCGAGACCGGCTTTGCAAAGTTCTTATTCGGAAGTTATTGGTCGCCGCTTGCAGACAACCCAAGCTATGGGATATTCCCGATGATCGTCGCTTCACTGTACGTTACGGCTCTTTCTGTTATCATCGGTATCGGTATAGGACTGCTCACGGCAATCGCTCTGTATAAGTTCTGCCCGAAGAAGCTCGTTGCGCCGATCAGACAGATGATCAATCTGCTTGCAGGCATTCCCTCGGTCATTTTCGGTCTGTTCGGTATGACGGTTATTGTGCCTTTCATCAGAGATTATATCTCACCTACCGGCGTTGGCTATGGTATTCTTTCGGCATCGCTTGTCCTTGGTATTATGATCTTACCGACAATAGTCAGCATAAGCCTTGACTCTTTGAATAGCGTACCTGACACCTATTACGAGGGAGGACTCGCGCTTGGAGCAACGAAAGAACAGACAACCTTCAAAATTATGTTGCCTGCCGCCAAAAGCGGTATTTTAGCTGGCGTTGTTCTTGCCATCGGGCGAGCTGTCGGTGAGACGATGGCGGTCATTATGGTAATCGGCGGAAGCCCCGAAATGCCCGAAAGTATGTTTCAAAGTGTAAGAACTCTGACGGCAAACATCGCTATGGGCGCGCTTGAGCTTGACGGCGATGCGCTATCCGCGCTTATCGCAACGGGTGTCGTTCTATTCGTGTTTACCCTGATACTCAACGTCAGCTTCTCGCTTTTGAAGAGAGATAAAAGTGACAAGGTCATCGACGAAAAGGGAAGAAGGAGGGCGAAAAAATGAGGAAACTGTATTCTGCACTTAAATATGTTTGCATCGTCGCTCTCGTGATTTCCCTGATCGCTCTTGCAGCGGTCGTTGCATACGTATTGATAAACGGAATTGATAAACTATCCTTCAATCTGATTGTCGGCGAGTATCATCCCGATGCGCCTACGCTCCTTCCGGCTCTTGCCGGAACGCTTGAGCTTGTTGCCATATCCGCTATTATCGCCGTTCCTATCGGAATTGCGAGTGCAATTTTTCTTGTGGAATATACGAATAACAAAGGAAAATTCGTCAGGATCGTTCAGGTCGCAACCGAAACGCTTGCAGGCATTCCGAGTATCGTTTACGGTCTGTTCGGTTATCTGATCTTCGTTGTTATGTTCGGTTGGGGTTATTCGATGCTTGCAGGCGGGATCACACTTGCCATTATGATATTGCCTACCATTGTAAGATCCACGCAAGAGAGCTTGCTCTCCGTGCAAGGTGGACTTCGCGAAGGTGCGTATGCTTTGGGCGCAAGCAAGGTCAGAACCATATTTAAAATCGTGCTTCCTTCTGCTGCAGGCGGTATCGTCAGCGCCATAATCCTTGCTGTCGGCCGTGTTATATCCGAGAGCGCGGTCCTTATCCTTACCATCGGCATGGTTGTAAATAAAGTACCCGAAACGCTGATGTCACCGGGAACCAGCCTTGCACTCGATATTTACTATTTCGCAAGTCACGGATATCCCGATGAAGCGGCGGCAACAGCAGTAGTTCTGCTCGTATTCGTCATATTATTGAACCTGCTTGCAGGATGGATAGGAAACCTTATCAGGAAATCAACGTACGGAGATGTAAAATGAATGAATTTGAAGGCTGTATGAATATCACCGCCAAGGATTGTAACCTTTTCTACGGAGATTTTCATGCTTTGAAAAACATAAATATAGAGATCCCCGAAAAACAGGTCACCGCATTGATCGGACCCTCGGGATGCGGGAAGTCTACCTTCCTCAAAATTTTCAACAGAATGAACGATCTTGTGGAAGGCTGTCGCATCGAAGGAGAGTATCGTATCGGAGATACCGATATCTTCGATAAAGATACCGACGTTAATCTGCTCCGTAAGAATGTGGGAATGGTATTCCAAAAACCCAATCCTTTTCCCATGAGCATTTATGATAATATTGCCTTTGCTCCGAGGACCTTCGGTATCACCAAAAAAAGCGAACTCGACGAAATAGTGGAGTATTCCTTGCGCCGTGCAAGTATTTGGGACGAGGTAAAGACCCGACTTCGCAAAAACGCTCTCGGAATGAGCGGAGGTCAGCAACAAAGGCTCTGTATTGCACGTTCTCTCGCTGCAAGTCCGAAGGTATTACTTATGGACGAGCCGACGAGTGCTCTCGATCCCATTTCTACGGGGAAGATCGAAGAGCTGATCGGGGAGCTGAAAAAAGATCTGACGATCGTCATCGTTACTCACAATATGCAGCAGGCAGCAAGAATTGCCGATAAGACTGCTTTCTTCCTTCTCGGCGAGCTTATAGAGTACGGCAATACCGATGATATCTTTACCTCCCCACGTGACGAACGTACGGAGCGTTATATTACGGGAAGATTCGGTTGATTTAAAAATATTTTTATGGTATAATACGAGGAGAGATAAAATGTCTGTCAGAAAAATATTCGAAGAAGAGCTTGCCGAGCTGAAAACACAGCTCGTTGAAATGTGCAGACTTACCGAGCAAATGATATCGGACGCCATTTCCGCGCTTGTCAACCGTGACCGCGAGCTTGGAAAAAGTATCGGCATTATGGATAAGAGAGTTGACGAATACGAGATGGCAATCGAAAAAAAATGTATGCGGATTCTTTTAAAACAGCAGCCTGTTGCAAAGGATTTCCGTGAGGTTTCGACGGCACTCAAGATGATTACCGATATTGAACGTTTTGGCGATCAGGCAGCGGATATCGGCGATCTTGTTTACACAATGCCGGGTGACGCATACATCAAAAAGCTTACGCATATCACCGCTATGAGTGAGCTTGCAATCAGAATGGCAAGAGAGAGCGTAAATTCCTTTATCAACAATGACGAAGAGCTTGCTGACGAGGTTATTGCGCTTGATGACAAAATGGATGAGCTTTTCATAACGGTAAAAACCGAGCTGATCGAGTTGATCAAAAAGGACGGCAACAACGGAGATCAAGCCATTGAGCTGATGATGGTTGCCAAATATCTTGAAAGAATCGGTGACCACGCAGTAAACGTTGCAGAATGGACAAAATATAACGAAACGGGAGTACATCAGAAGTTTTAATGGAAGCTTTAATTTACATTGTTGAGGACGATGAAGGAATCAGAGAATTGTATGACGGCGCTTTTGAAGGTCTGTACGTTATCAAAATGTTCGAAAACGGGAACGACTTTTTTGAATGCTTCGAAAAAACACGTCCGAGTCTTGTTATCCTCGATATTATGTTACCCGATATGGACGGATACACGATCCTCTCAAAGATCCGCGAGATCGACGAGAAAATGCCCGTTATTATCGTCAGCGCAAAGTCCGATGAGATCAGCGCAGTCAAGGGGCTGAATAAGGGGGCTGACGATTATATGTCAAAGCCTTTCTCCGTTCTTGAACTGATCGCACGTGTCAAGACTAATCTTCGCCGTGCAAATCTTTACGTTACGAGTCAAAACAGCTTTGTTGTCGATAACAATGTATATAAGATTTTCTTTGAGGGCAAAGACTTGGGACTTACCTTAAAGGAATTCAAGCTTCTGAAGCTTTTAATAAGTCGTGCCGGAATTACCGTAGACCGAGAGGAGATTTTCCGCGAGGTTTGGGGTGAAGGCTTTATGGGTGAAACAAGAACTCTTGATATGCACATCGCACAAATCAGAGATAAGATAAAAGAATGTGGGGGCGGCGACGCCATCGTTACCGTGCGCGGTATCGGATATCGCTTTGAGCTAAAATGAAAAAGAAGATATTTATTCGTTTTTTTTCCGTAACGCTTATATCAGTTCTTCTGATGTTCGTTTTCGGTATAATTGCCGTAAATCTTAACACCAAAAATGTAGTAAGTAAACGGTTAAAGGAAGAGACGGAGCTTGCGGCAACGCTGCTTGACGATGAAAGCGACTTTGCACTATTTGAAAAACATAAAAACGGCAGAGAGTTGCGCATTACCATATTGGATCTTGACGGAAATGTTCTCTACGAGAGCGACGCCACGGCAGAACTTGAAAACCACATGGACAGAGAAGAAATTCAAAAAGCGCTTGCGGGCATACCTGATACTGTGCGAAGATATTCGGACACCTTCAAGTGCAATATGACTTATTACGCAACAAAGGTAACGCTTTCTGACGGCAATTCGGTCATACTTCGTCTTGCGGTTAAAAGCAGTCAGGTATCATCGTATATTACGGCGCTGATTCCGCTTTTGATCGTTGTTCTT
>JBJDZF010000073.1:0-6049 GCA_051867855.1 Eubacteriales bacterium | reverse complement strand
TTTTACCATATTTGCAGGTGCTTCGTCAATACGATTTCCTTTTGTCTACAGCCTGGCGGGGAGGAAACTTCTTACAAGAAGTTTCCTCCCCGCAAAATACTATAATTTCTTAGAAAACACGCAGCCGCAATAATTTTGCCGATAGAGTCCATAGATATGTGAAAGCTCGCAGGAGCGTTTATAACCGTTTTTCTTTTTAAAGTCGGAAAACAGATACGGAACGCCGTATTTCTGTGCCAGCTCGCCGCCGATGGCATTGAGCTGTCCGGCGTTTTTATACGGGCTTATCGACAGTGTTGTGGTAAAGAAATCAAATCCGTTGGCAGACGCGAAGCGTGCGGTGTTTTCAAGTCTCAGACGATAGCAAACAGGGCATCTTGCCCCGCCCTCCGGTTCGCTCTCAAGTCCTTTTACCGCGCCGATAAAGGTCTCGGGGTCATACGGCGGGCAGACGATCTCCGGCATGTCGACGCCCTTCATTTCACGGCACAGCCTTACGAGCTCCGCCTCGCGGAATTCAAACTCCTCACGAGGCGTTATATTCGGATTGTAAAAAAACAGGGTGATCTTAAAATACTCCGACAGGTATTCGATAACATAGCTTGAGCACGGTGCGCAACAGCTGTGAAGGAGCAAACTTGGCTTTCTGCCCGATTTGACGAGATCGCCGAGTGTTTGGTCGAGAAGCTTTTGGTAGTTAATCATATTACATATTTTCGTTGAGGGTATACACACCGTTATCGTAAACGATGAGCTTTCGCCCTCCGATTTCCCTTGCCTTTCTGTTGATTGCACAGATATGCACGGTAACATTGCCCGATTTTATCTTTTTATCTCCGAAAAGCGAGAGCAGCTCCAGAGTTCCCAATCCCGCATCTCCATTTACCGTCGCGCGTGCTATTGCCTGCAATATTCTGTACTCGCTCGTTGTGAGCGGCATGACATATCCGAGCAACACCGCCTCCAAGCCCTGTTCGTCCACACACAGATGTTTATACTTTAACATATCGGAATACCCTTTCGAAATCCTGTTTTTTTGAATTTATTTTTTGAGACTGAACGATGGATTGTACGCGTAGAAATTCTTCGAGTCGAGCTTATCCTGCGATATGCGCATTGCGTCGCCGAAGCGCTGGTAATGCACAACTTCGCGCTCTCTCAAAAACTTTATCGGGTCCCGCACATCGGGATCGTCCGCTATACGCAGTATATTATCGTACGTTGTTCTCGCCTTCTGCTCTGCCGCAAGATCCTCGTTGATGTCCGTGAGAATGTCTCCCTTTGAGGCGATATATTTCATGTCAAACGGAACTCCCGATGCCGCCAGCGGATAGATTCCCGTGGTATGGTCGATATAATACGGCATAAACGGGCTTGAGCTTATCTGCTCTTTTGTCAGGTTTCTCGTGAGCTGATACACTATAGCGGCAATCATTTCCACGTGCGCCAGCTCCTCTGTTGCAATATCCGTGAGTATGCCCGTAACCTCGTCGTAAGGGCACGAATATCTCTGATTGAGATATCTCATCGACGCTCCGATCTCCCCGTCGGGACCTCCGAGCTGGCTTATCACCGCCATGGCGAGCGCGGGGTTCGGATTTTTGATCTTCACCGGATATTCCAGCTTTTTCTCATATATCCACATAAATCATATTCTCCCTTCTCAAAATGTCAGTTGGCTTCATACTGCCACGGCCACGGACCGTCAGTCCATGTCCACCTGTCAGTGTCGACGACGTTAAGAGCCGTCGTCGGTCCGCACTTTTCGTTAACGATCGCACTGATGCGTTCTCTCTCTTCGACAAGCCGCCGATACTGTGCCATGGCTTTTTTGGAGTCGGGATATGCGTCGAGATAAAGCACCGTGTCCACGAGTGCAAACTCAACGATCTTGAGCTTTCTCATTAGCGCTCTGCAATTCGGACTTGCCGATTCTCCCGTGCATGAAAGACCTCTTCTCATATTGTTCTCACCCATTGCAGACACCTCCGTTCGGTCTTACCCCTGTATACGGCAGGTCAAGTTCTTTGAATATCGTACCTTTTTCAAATGCCGTATCGTCGTCATAAATATTTCTCCATTCCTGGAGCGGGGCGTATAAACTTGCGAGGGGGTATCCCTCTATTCCCCAAGTTTTTTTATCGCGGCAACGGGCATCGCCGTCGTGCGACGCGGCAAATACCGGTGACGCCGCTGGAGCCCCGGATTCATCAAGCAAACGGCGCAGTAAATCGTCTCCTACACGTTCACGCCGTGTCATGTAATCGTCCTCTGTATACATCGTTCCACACCTTTCAGTTGTATTCTTTAAGCTCACGCAGAGCCTCACTCACATTTTATGTATTTCTGTCGTATAATGTCAAAAAAATATACGTGAGTGAAGAATACGCAGGGTGAGGAATTTTTATTTTTTATCAGAGGACGCAAGCAGTATCATGCAAAAGCGCGTAAATATTGCATTTTCACGGAATTATCCGATTATCCGTAACCTTTGTTTCCTCACATTCTGTTGTATATCAGGTCTGCAATAACCCCTTCGCTGTGGTCACAGAGGACGAGATCGCATATCCGCTTTACGCTCTCATGAGCGTTTTCGGGACATACGGCAATGTCCGCGTTTTTCAGCATCTCAATATCGTTTTCATAATCCCCGACCGCGTACACGACAGGCTTTCTTCCGCGTCTCTTTGCAATCCCGTCGGCAAGCTCGGCGATCATCGATGCCTTGGTGTGTCCTCTTGGCTGCAGCTCGAGAAAAGTGGGGCTTGATTTGTTTACCTCAAACTTTCCCGAAAACTCCGAGAATATATCATCCTTTATTCTGTCAAGGGTGTCGGACTCTCCTCTGAAGGTCATCTTATATGCCGCCGTGACGGGTATTTCGCTCACGGATATATAAGACACCTCACCGGCGGGAAATTTTGAAATATCCGTCATAATATAAGAATTCGGCTTTCCGGGTATGGCGTAACCGCCACGCGTGGAGAGCCTTACGGCGACGCCCGCGTATCTGCCGAGAATTACCGAGATCATATCCCGTGCATCATCACCGTTGAGAAAGTATTCCCTCACCACATGCTCCGCACCGTAATCGTAAAGACAGGTCCCGTTGCAGGTGATGACGGGAAGATTCGCCACCCTGTCAACGTCGGGTATACTTTTTTTCACGTTGTAGATCAATCGTCCCGTCGCAAAGGTAAAAAGTCCCCCGCAGGACTTGAAATATTCGACCGCGTCGATGTTGCGCCTGACGCTCACCCCACCGTCACCAAAGTAAGTTCCGTCAAGGTCGCTGACGATCAACACTCCGTCAAATCTGCCCATCGCGTTCCTCCCCGAGCTTTTCTATGATCCTTACCATATTATCGGGCAACGGCACGGCAAATTTCATCGTTTCTCCTGTGCGCGGATGTGTGAGCATAAGCTCCGAGGCAAAGAGACACTGACCTGCGATAAGGTCTCTGTTTTTTGCCTCAAAAGCCGTCCCGTTGCCGCCGTAAACCGGGTCTCCGAGCAGAGGATGACCAATACTTGACATATGCACTCTTATCTGATGCGTTCTTCCCGTCTCCAGCTCGCACCGCAAAAGCGTAAACCTGCCGAAGCGCTCCGTTACGCTCCAGTGCGTGACTGCGGGGCGCGACTTTCGGTCGGGTGTACGGATTACAGCCATTTTTTTGCGGTCTACGGGATGCCGCCCGATCGGGGCATCAACCGTACCGCTGTCCTCTTTCATATTTCCTATAACAATGGCGGTATACACTCTTTTTGCGTCATGACGCTTTATCTGCGCGGCAAGGTTTATGTGCGCCTCGTCGTTCTTTGCAACGACGAGCAAGCCTCCCGTATCCTTGTCTATACGGTGCACGATTCCCGGGCGCACTACTCCGCCGATCCCGGACAGACTTCCGCGGCAGTGATACAGCAGAGCGTTCACAAGCGTTCCGCTGACGTTCCCCGGCGCCGGATGGACCACCATGCCCTGAGGCTTGCACACGACTATAATGTCATTGTCCTCATAAACCACATCAAGCGGTATGTCCTCGGGCTCGGCATCACACGCCTGCGGCTCGGGCAGGCAGACCGACACCTCATCGCCCGTCTCAAGCTTTGTGTTTTTGGTCGCGTTTTCGCCGCCGAGAAAAACCTCGCCTTCTTCTATAAGCCTCGCTGCCGCAGAGCGGCTGACTCCCGCCCGCTGTGCCACAAAGACGTCGAGGCGGACGCCGTTGTCTCCCGCATCTGCGGTGAAAAACGCCTCCGCCCCGGACGGCGCTCCGCTGATAACATCGTCGGAATCGCACCCGTCATATATTTTGTCTCGCTCTTTCTCATCCATCACGAATTTCCTGCGCCGTCCTCTTTTTCGCTGTCATCGCCGACCTCACCCGCGCATTTTCCTTTGCTTACGACCTCGCAGTCATTATCCGGACGGCTTTCTTTAACGCCGTCCGTGGTACTGTTCTCCGCGTTGTTTTCGGCATTTCCGTCCGGGCTGTTCTGTGCCTGCGGCTTTTTACGGGATTCCGATATAAGCTCCGCAATAAGGTATACTATTATGATCGCCGCGCCCACGCACACAAACGCGTCGGCAACATTGAACACCCACGGCCATATGTTCGGGAATGCACAGAAATCGAGGAAATCGATCACGTACCCGAGACGCACACGGTCTATCATGTTACCGATCCCGCCTCCGGTGATGAGCGCCAGAGCCACGCGCACCCACATATTTTTCGGGCGTCCCTTCCATATGCAGGCATAGTACACTATGGCAACGATAGCCACAGTTGATATGACCATGAAGATCCAGCGGTGATTGTCGAGCATGCCGAAAGCGGCGCCTTTGTTTTCAACGTAGGAGAAGCGGAACACTCCCTCGATCACGCTCACCGGCTCCCCGGCAGGCGCGAGATATTTTACCGCAAGAAATTTCGTTATCTGATCTGCGGCAATCGCCGCTATTACAATCAAGATCCATACTGTCATGTTGATTCATCTCCGTAGTTCCGCGCTCTGTGCGCGTCATTTGTATTTGTCGGCAGAGAGCACGAGTCTCCCTTTCTTTGTGGGTACGGACAGGGAGTTTATTCTGAATTTTCCGTACCCGCGTATACCTATCACCGAGTTTTCGGCAACGGTGCGGTCGGGTCTCTGTTCGGTTTCGTAATTTATCTCCACAATGCCGCAGACAACTGCCTCGCGTGCCTTTTCACGCGATATGTTGCACAGGGCGGCGACAACGCAATCGGCACGCGCCGAGGCGACGGTATCCGAAATTTTCTCGAACCGGCGCTCCGGGGCAAAACCGTCGGGCAGCTCGTACTCGCTCGTTCTCACCTTATCGTTTCCGATGCGCACCAGTTCGGAGAGTATAAAATCCGTCACCTCGTGTTCGCACACGATCAGGGCATACGGCTGCGGCTCTTCATACACAATGATATCGCCGATGACATCGCGGCGAAGCCCCAGTGCAAGGACAGAACCGAGATAATCCCGGTGCGACAGTGCTCTGTAACCGCTTCCGTCCACACGTATTACGCCAAAATGCTCTTCGCCGAAGTATTCGTGTATACCGTCATACGAGGTGATGCCCTCCATATATTCGGGCAAAACAAACAGTCTCTGACGCTCCGCCCCCTCGTAACCGCCGAACGGGACATATCTCCCCGCCATGCCTGTCTGCTCGAGGTAAAGCTGTGAAAAATACAGTTCGCGCGGAGAAAGAAAGCAGGAAATACCGGGCTCACCGTGCCCGGAACGCCTGCAAAGATCATCAAGCCGCGCGAACAATAATTTATTATCTTCCGAAATGTTCATAGTTATTTAAGGCAAAAGCATGGAAATAACGGATATAAGGATATAGGCAACCAGAAAAGAAATATCTATCGGCAGATTCTGAAACCAGTTCATCTTTTCAAACAGCGCCCTCACGGGATATATGACCGGCTCGGTCAGGGCATACAGAAAATTTGTGAACTTATTATCCTCCATCGGAAACCACGACAGTATCGCGCGCAACAGCATGGCGAACTGCAATGCCATGAGC
>JBJDZF010000072.1:0-6073 GCA_051867855.1 Eubacteriales bacterium | reverse complement strand
ATACTCCCGCAGATTGCGGTTTGACGGGCGAGCAGGCGTCGAAGAGATGCTATGATTATATTAAAAAGGTATGGCCTTCTGCTGCAGCCCCCGACGTGCGTACTGCCGTGTCCCCAACGCTCCAGTTTGACCGTCCCTACAAGGATGATCCCGTAAGGTATGTTGTTGTGGGACTCGGAATGGGCAAAAAGCGTTGTCAGCAGATAGTGAATACCTGTGGCATTGAACTATTCGGAGTTTGCGATATCAACGAGCAGAAGGCGGCTGAGGTTGGAGCGCAGTTTGGGGTCAAGTGGAGCACGGATATCAACGATTTCCTGAATGACGATAATGTTGAGGTAATGTACATCGTTACTCCCACGGGGACTCACTGCGATATAGGAAAGAAGTGCTTGGAGGCTGGAAAGAACGTATTGCTGACGAAGCCAATGGATGTGACCTATCAGGCGTGTGACGAGATAATTGAGCTTGCAAAGCAAAAGGGTCTTCTTTTGGGAGTGGATTTCGACCTTCATTTTCGCGGACCTCTGAGCGAGCTCAAGCTTGCCAAGGAAAGCGGATTTTTCGGTGAGCTGTTAAGCGCAAATCTTGTTCTCAATATAAAGAGAACAGACGAATACTTCAAGGAAAACGGCGGTTGGAGAGGAACGTTCGCCCTTGACGGAGGCGGAGCACTGAGCAACCAGGGAATACATGAGATAGACCGCTTGATGAGCGTATTCGGTATGCCTCGTAAGGTAAGAGCCATCACAAAGACCAGAATGCACGATATTGAGGCTGAGGATATCGGCTTTGCGGAGTGGATGTATGACTCCGGATTTGTTGTGCAAATGTTTGTGACCACCGACTATCCTTTGAACACGTGGTATACGCGTCTGGAGGTGATAGGAGAGAAGGGGGTATACGTGTTGAGCAGCGGCGGTCCCGAGGGAACCCACACCTATTGGAGCACGGGAGCCGAATGGACGGAGGTTCCTCCTGTTGAATATAAGAGAGAGTGGGCGCAGGGAAGCGATAATTTCGCTTATTGCCTGAGAATGGGTGCAGAGCTTGTTGTAAAGGCGGAGGAGGGGCGCAATGCCCGTTACATTCTCGATAAGATGTATGAGAGCGCAGCAAACGGAGAGATGTGGGTCGAGTTATGATTGAAGAAAAAGCAATAGTAACCGAAATAAAGCGATTTTCCCTTAATGACGGAGATGGAATAAGGACCTGCGTATTTTTGCAGGGCTGTAATATGCACTGCTCTTGGTGTCATAATCCCGAAACCATTTCAAGGGGCAAGAGTTTGCTGTTTGATTCGGGCAGATGTATAGGCTGTATGCGTTGCTTTTCTGTGTGTAAGGACGGTGCACATGTTATAGTAGGCGGTCGGCACGAAATCGACCGGGAAAAATGTACTCTCTGCGGGAGCTGTGTACATGAATGTGTTACAACTGCACTTGAGATGAGCGGACGGGAAATGACCGTTGCCGATGTGATGAAAGAGGTTTTGCAGGATAAGAAATATTACAAAACCTCACATGGGGGAGTGACTTTAACGGGTGGCGAGGTGCTGTGCAATATGGACTTTGCCGGGGCGCTTGCCAAGGCCTGTCATGAAAACGGCATTTCAGTTGCCATTGAAACAAATCTCAGCCTGCCATTTGAGAAGCTTGGGGGATTTATTGATAGCATCGATCTTGTAATGTGCGACTTGAAGATATTTGACGAGGAGGCACATCTGGCACACACGGGTATCAGGAACCGCACTGTTAAAGAAAATATACGCAAATTAAATGGCATGGGAAAGAGATTTATAGTCAGAACTCCTCTTATCCCACAAGCTACCGACAGCAACGAAAATATAAAGGCTATAGGAGAATTTCTCGGGGAACTTGAGAAACTTGAAAGATGGGAGCTTCTGAATTTCAATCCTTTGGGTGCGTCGAAGTATTCAAGTCTTGGAATTGAAAATCCGTACGCAAAAACAATGCCGCTGACGCCGAGCAGATGCGAGGAGCTTTGCTCCATAGCAAGAAGCTATGTAAAGGAAGTAAAGATAGTTTGATCAGGAGACTTTTCAGATGAGTAAGATACAATTTATAAATTATTATCCCGCGGAACAAAGCTTTACGTATGACGAGAGGATAGCTATGCTCAGGAGTCTGAAGGTGGAGCAGACCGCAGAGAAGGCTGCGCTTGGCGGCGCCGACGAGGACGATTACGGAGTTATCGTACAGGATGAGTTTGATTTTAAGCTTGAACCAAATCACGAGAACGGTTCAATTTACGGATACGAGGCTTGGAGCTCAAATTACTGCCGTTTGCTTGACAGTCATCCTATATACGTAAATCCGCTGGACGCGTTTATAGGTAAGGGCTTTCTGTTTATGGAACGCTTAAGACCCAAGGCCTGCAAGTGGAATCCGAAATACGCTTACGATGATTTGGCTGAAGTATTTGAGAAATACAACATTATTTCGGGAATAGATAACTGTCATCATTTTACCCCCGACCTGGCTATAGGAATGAAGCTGGGATGGGGTGGTATACTTGAAAAGCTTAAAGCAGAAAAGCTCAGACACGATGATAGCCACGCAAGGTTTTACGATAGTGAGATAGCTGTTGTTGAGGCGATGATCCGCTTTGTTGAAAGAGCGGCGGATACACTGCTTGCACTGTCCGCAGAGGAGAAAAACCATCAGCTATCACAAAATCTTGCTGAAATGGCGGAAATAAACAAAAAAGTTGCCGCTGGTGTCCCGCAGACCTTTAGAGAAGCCATACAGTGGATGTGCCATTTCAGTATGTTTTCAAGAACGTACAACAGGGGAAGCGCGGGCGGACAGCTTGACGAGCTCATAAGGCCCTACTATGAGCGTGACGTAAAGCTTGGAATACTCGACGACGAGGAGGCAGTGTTTGAGCTTGCTTGCCTGTTCTTGCAGGATAGCAGGTATTATCAGCTTGCCGGACCTGACGAGAACGGAAACGACATGACGTCAAAGATATCCTATCTTTGTCTTGATGCCGCAGATAAGCTTAATCTTGCTTGCAATCTGACAGTTCGCTTCCATGATGGCATAGATCGAGAGTTTTACAGAAAATCTGTGGCATACCTGTTCAAAAATAAGCAGGGCTGGCCCAGATATTCCTCCGATTCTGCATTGTCCGAGGGATTCATGAAGTGCGGATATCCCGCATCTCTCGCGCGCCGCAGAGTTGCGGCAGGCTGTCATTGGATGTGTATTCCCGGATGCGAGTATACCATGAATGACACGGTGAAGATCAATCTGGCAAAGGTATTTGAGGTCGCTTTTGATGAGATGTATTCCGAGAAAATCCAAAGCACGGATAGATTGTTTGAGATCTATGAAAAGCACCTGAAAAAAGCAGTTGAAGCGACTGCTGCGGGAATAATGCACCATTTAAAATATCAAACCGAGTCTCAACCCGAGCTTATCCTCAATCTGCTTATGCACGGGCTTATAGAGAAGGGGGTAAACGTTACCGACGGCGGAGCAAAGTATTATAATATGTGCGTTGACGGCAGTGGAATTGCGGTGGCGGCAGACTCCTTTGGAGCTATTGAACAGAGAATTGAAAAAGAAAAGCGCCTGGATTACGCGTCATTGAGAAGGCTGATAGACGACAACTTCCAAGGCGAGGATGGAGAGTATTACCGCAGATTGCTCAATAACAGTGAAAAATACGGCGGCGGAGATACCATTTCGGATAAATGGGCGGTTCGTATCAGTCAGCTTTATACAAGACTTGTCCGCGAGCAGAATATGCGCTTCAGCGGTCAGGGACCCAACGGAAAGGTCAACTTTATTCCGGGACTTTTCTCGTGGTCCAATACAATATTTTTCGGCAAGGCGTTAGGTGCGACTCCCAACGGAAGAAGGGCGGGAGAGCCTATAAATCACGGTGCCAACCCCTGCGGTAACTTCAGACGGGACGGGGCGGTGTCGGCAATGTGCAATTCCATTGCGGCGGTACAGCCCGGATATGGAAACACAGCACCCGTACAGCTTGAATTTGATCCCGCAATAGCTTGTGACGACGAGGGAATAGATAAAATGGCGGCTATGATTGAAACCATCATGACAACCGGAAACACCCTGCTTAATATCAACATTATAGATGCCGACAGAATTCTTGAAGCAGACCGTGATCCGTCAAAATTCCCCGACCTTGTGGTAAGAGTAACGGGATTTACCGCATTCTTTGCAATGCTGTCACCCGAGTTCAGAAAGCTTGTGGTGGATAGAGTCCGATCGGTAAACCCCGGCAGGATAAACTATATCAAACAAGAAAGTGAGAAAGAAAATGGTAGAGATAAATAAGATAAAAATTGACTTTTCCAATGTTAGTGCAGCTCCGTATTGTGACGGAGATATATCAGGACTTCATCCGAGAGCGTATATGATTCCCGCGGGAAACTCAGTTGAATTTCCCGCCGAGTGTGGATATTATCATATAATCGTCAAGACCTTGGGTCAAGCGGTATTCACAACGGACGGGAAGGACTATTCCTGTGAGGAAAGGCTTTCTTTCGTGCCCGCTCCCGACAAGAGCTTGACCGTAAGGGCGGTTACCGATACATTTATGATGGAGTTCCGCTTTGATACAAAGCCTGAGGATGCCGAGGATCTGAAAAACTTCGGAACGGAATTTCCCGTATTTGTACCTTATCAGCAGTCTATACAATACTTGGATCCCCATAAGAGCCAGAAGACTATCAGCAGAATGATGATACCTCATAAGATCATTCCGAGATTTACTATGGGTTCTGTGGAATCCTTTGGATACGATATAGTCAATCCTCATGCGCATCCCATGCTTGATCAGCTGTTTTACAGTTTTCCCGAAAACAAAATGGACTTGTTGATCGATGGGGAAAGATATCCTATGGGTAGTAACGAAATAATGCACATTCCGTTGGGCTCAAATCACGGCGTTGAGGTAACGGGAGAAGATCATCTGCATTACATGTGGATTGACGTTATGCCCGATCAGGCGGCAGGACTTAAGCGGCTTGAGTCAAGTCATAAGCCAACGGGACTTAACCGAGCTTTTGAGAGCGAAAGAAATTAAGATCATTGAGAAATACAGTTTGGGAGTATGAACTGAATTTATAAATGTGCTTTCGTAAACGCCATTGAAAAGATGCATTGCGAGTTGTATTTTAGTATAGCAATGCTATTGATTTTTGTGAAAAACTTATATAATCAGTTGAAAAACAGATCGACTGATAGTGTAATTGCCAATGGCAAATGCGTATTTTTCCTATGTACGCTGGATAAAGGCGTTGCTATAATATTGTCAGTAAGGGTGTGGGATAGCCAATATGAATGCGCGGACGATGTTTGGCGAGCGTAGCCAAAAACGGAGCGTAAGAAAATAAGACTTAGTATGAGGTGTATGGTGTATATGCAATCAGCAGAGCTTCACAAAGCGCTTACCGCGAAAAAGGAGTACGACGTTATTGTGTGCGGCGGAGGTGTCAGCGGGGTCGCAGCCGCAATAACTGCCGCTGAGAGCGGAAAGAGCGTTCTTCTTATAGAAAAGTCAAATATTTTAGGTGGTCTTGCCACCTTAGGTCTTATAAATCTGTTCGTTCCCATGTGTAACGGCAGAGGTAAGCAGATCATTTTCGGCTTGTGCGAAAAATGGGTAAGGCTCAGCGCAAAATACGGATACGACACTATTCCCGAGGAGTGGAGGGACGGCGAGCCCAAGCACCCCACCGACGTCAGATATATACAAAGGTTTTCCCCGTATATCTTCGCGTTGCAGCTTACAGACGAGATGAAAAAAAGCGGTGCCGATCTGCTGTTTGATTGTGTCGCCTGCGAACCCGTGATGGACGGAAATATATGCAAAGGCGTTATCACACATTCCAAATCGGGATTTGAGTATTACGTATGTAAAATGCTCATTGACGTAACGGGTGACTGTGACGTTTTGCGTGCTGGCGGTGTGCCCTGTGAGAGCGGAAGAAACTTTTTCATGTATTCCGGTAAAATGATCACGTTGGAAAGCTGCAAACGGGCGTATGAAGAGAAGGATATACGGCAGGCGTTTA
>JBJDZF010000071.1:0-6075 GCA_051867855.1 Eubacteriales bacterium | reverse complement strand
TTCTCGATTGGTGTATAAACGAACTTAATCTTCCTACCTTTACCGTTGAATGCGGAAAGGGAACTAATCCGCTGCCGCTGAACGGTTATTTCAAAATATACGCGGATCTGCGTGAGATGCTGTTTATGGCTCCTACAATGATCTGATTACCGAAAATAAACATTGATTATCCCGGGCATCCGCCAAATGTAAATACTGCGGCGGATGCCCGGGCAGTATTTTTCAGAAAACCGCGTCAGAATACCCGAAGGATAGTCAGAAATTAAAAAAATTATTGAAATCTGCGTCGAAATATGTTATCATTTAAAGTGTATTGTAGCGTATTTTTACTCTCCCGAAAGATATCGGTCGAAGCGGCAGGGAAAGGGCGGTATGAAAATGGGAAAAAAGAATGTAAAAAAAAGGATATTGATCATCATCGGCGCGGTCATTCTGCTTATCATACTGATGTTTGCAATGACTCTTATACTTGACAAGGTTCTTACCAAAGTCAGGAACGAAAATGAGGTCACCGCCGACTTCGATTTTTATGAGCCTGATTATGACGAGGATATATTCGCGGACGAGGAATACGCAGAACTCATAAAAAACGGATTAATGAAATATTGCGACCTCAATAACGTAACGACTGATATTGACGCTGACACAGCCGTAGCGTTTGGAGACGACGCGGAATTTATGGTAAATCTTGTATATTCCATTATCAACGGAGATGTAGACGCTTATAACGATGCTTTCAGCAGTCTCTATTATACAAAATCTTCAGAAAAAGATAATTTTACAAAGCAGAAACTCTACGATGTAGTGATAACGAAAATATATCAGGGCACCGAGAGCACCACTCAAGAAAGTTATTTCACGGCTACTTTTACTCTCGAATATAAGATACTGAAAAACAACGGTACTTTCAGGAACGACTTTATGGAAGGAAGCAGAAGACAGTATATACAGATCAGCGACCGTGAGGGAGAACTCAAAATAGATTCGGTATCCGTAAACAGGTATAAAAGCTGACATACAGTATGTATAAGCTTACCCGGTGCCGTGACAGATCACAGCACCGGGTAAGCCGGGAAATCGTCGTAAATAACGAAATTTATTGAAGATTGTCCACGATCTTATGTGCCCAATCAAGAAGCTGTTTCTTTTCTTCATCCGAAACCTTGCCTCCGGAAAACAGACCGGTTTTTACATAAAGAACATCGGTGTTGACATTTGAACCCGCTTCCTTAAGGGTCTCCAAAATTTTGTCAGCCATTTTTGTGTCACCATCAACAACAAGGGCGATGTTTTGTGCCTTTTTCTTATTGAGCTCAGCACAGAAGCGGCGGAGAGTGTCATCCGGTTCGCCTTTGCCGGATACGGCGAGTATAACCAGTCTCTCATTTTCGCATGAATATGCGGGGGGGATGATATCTATCGCATTTCTGTTCTGCGAAAGGTCAAATTCCGTCTTTATAAGCTCCGCCATGTTTTTGATTTTGCTTTTACCGGAATAATAAAGGAAACGCATCTTGAGTGCCATTAAATAAAACCTCCGTTGCAACCATAATTTTTTTCGAGGTTGCTGTCGGATATATTATAACATATTTAATGTCATAAAGGTATATAATTTGTAAATTTTAGAATTATTTATTTTTTATTGCACAAAAAGCAGTGAAAACGCCTGAACCGATGGCACATTAACCGATTATCGGGGGTTTTGAGAGCCGGAGGGGCACATATAATTACAGCGACTCAATTATACAAAATGCAAATTTTGTATAATTGAGAGAAGCGGAAAATCGCGAAAGGAGTGTAAAACGTGTTCTGTATACCTCTTTTGATACCGTCATATCTGACGTTATCGGATTCGTTTGCTCCTTTTGTCAAAGACCTTTGCACGGTCGGATTTAACAAGCTTGTAATATTGCATGATTACGACCCGGAAAAAGAAACTCTCTCACAGCACCGTGCGCAACTCTCCGCTATACGCGAACGTGTAGCTCCCGCTTTTCGCGGTAACGGCGACTTGAGGATAGCTACGAATGTAATTGTCTATACCGATTCGGATTTCAGCTGTTATTCCGAGCAGCTGCGCATCAAGGGTTCCGATCTTGCCTTCATTTCCGTACCTTTCAGATTTTCACGCGAGTTTTTCTTCAATACCATGTCTCCGGCGTTAAGATCAAAAGGTCTTAAACCCGTATTTTCGGATTTTGACTCAAATATTCTTTTCATGAGCAATCGACTTGCCGACGACATAATCCACACTTCCGGCCTTACCTTTGCCGTGGATTCATCATTTTTCGGAAATTCCAAGTCCATCGTCACGGTTCACAGAATACTCCGCGCCGATAATAATCTGCTGATAACGCTTTCGGATTACACAAGCTCCCGGCTCGTTGACAATATTCGCTTTTTCCGGGAAAACACTCCCGAGGTGCTTTGCCTGAAATTTACATATTCATGCTATGATCTTGCACGGCGAATCTTTTAATGATCTTATTTGCTTCATTGAGCGCTCTTTGAGATGCTGTATTTCTTTTTTGTAGCCTCTCCTCCGCGCAGATGACGCTCTCTCTTGTTTTTGTCGAGTATCGCCTGTACCTCGAGGTAAAGCGGTTTGTTAACTCGCTTCAGATGTTGTGTTATGTCCTTATGTACGGTACTTTTGCTTATGCCGAACTTTGACGCAACAGCCCTCACTGTAGAGCGGTTTTCGACAAGATATGATGCGAGAATCACGCATCTTTCTTTCTCACCTGAAATGTACATCATTGCTCTCATCTCCGTATGTATGAATATATTTTATCTTATCGGTAAAATATATGCCGCAGTACGGCGAAAATATTATAAAATTATATATAAATCGAGGAAAATATTTTATCTATGGATATTGATTCCGAAAGAAATCAGATATTAACTTCCGTTTCGGACGGCGGCGTTGTATTTGAAGGAATGACATCTGTCTCTGCGCTGATAAATGCCGCAAGAAACGGAAAAAACAAACGCGATATTCTTAAGGTCCTGATCGACCGTTCACGCACCGACAGGCGTGAGTTGACCTTTTTGCGATGTGCCGCAAAGGAGCTGGGATTTGCCGTTGAACTGTGTGATGAAGGGATAATTAATGCCGTGGCAAACGGAAAGACCCACGGTGGTGTTATCGCCATATGCTCGGAGGCTGAAATCCCTTCCCTTTGTGAAAAAAATATCATTTCGAACGGCATATATTATATGTTCGAGGGTATCGAGGATCCGTTCAATTTCGGGTTTGCAATTCGTTCGGTTTACGCGGCTGGAGCCGATGGGATAATTATTGACGAGCGAAACTGGATGAGTGCGGCGGGTACGGTTGCAAGATCATCCGCAGGTGCCTCCGAGCTTATCGATATGTACAGGATGTCCGCATATGATGCATCTGTTCTGTTCAAAAGAATGGGATATAGAGTAGTTTGTGCAGGTATAAGAGATTCTGTTTCGGTGTTTGACACAGAACTCAATAAGCCGCTATTTGTGATAATCGGAGGCGAAAAGCGCGGTATATCGAGAAAGGTGCTCGACGAGGCAGATGATATAATCCGCATCGATTACGGAAGAAATTTCAGAGGTTCCCTGCCCAGCGCTTCAGCGGCGGCGGTGATATCCTTCGAAATACTGCGCAAGAACAGATAAGTTAATCAAATGTTCTTATTATAGTCATTTTTACCTATATTTTATGTGTTAAAATATAAACTGAAATTTTTTGCTAAAGGTGATTGTTTATGGGAAGAAAGCTCGGTGTCATCGGTGTCGGAAACATGGCAAAGGCAATAATATCCGGAGTGCGTGCCTCCTCTGCGGATGTTGACGGTATATTTTTGTTTGACATAAATGAGGAACAATACGCGCCGCTTCTCACCTCCGGTGTTACGGCGCTCCCCTCCGTTTCACAAGTTATCAGGGAGTCGGACTGTGTACTTATTTCGGTAAAGCCGCAGAATTATCCGGAATTATTAAGTGAAATCAGCGGTGTATGCGGTGCGGCGGAAAAGCTTTATATTTCCATCGGTGCCGGAATTACTGTGCGGACTGTGCAGGAGGCAATCGGCAGCAGATCGGTCGTACGCGTGCTTCCGAATGTCCCCATGCTCATTCTTAAAGGCGTGTCGGTGATCTGCCGCAATGCCGATGTTGCGAAAGAGGATTTCGCATTTGTCCGGTCAGTGTTTGAGGCTGCCGGAAGCGTAATTGAAATCGACGAGTCGGAAATGAACCGTATGATAGGAGTTACCTCATCCTCGCCCGCATATGTATTTAAATTCATAAACGCAATAATTGAAGGTGCGCGCGCGCAGGGGCTTGACTCTGACGATCTGATGGGTGCGGTGTGCGATGTTCTCATCGGTTCCGCAGAGCTTATAAAGAGCGGATACGGAACTCCTGCACAGATGGTGCGCGCAGTTGCATCCAAGGGCGGCACAACGGAAAGAGCCCTCGGTCAGCTTGATGACGGAGGATTTGACGAGATCATATCAAAAGCAATGCTTGCCTGCACAACGCGTGCAGACGAATTGGGCGCCGGAAAGTAATATCACATAATCTCATCTCATACAATTTTAACGGTGGAAATATATTTTCGTATGAGGTGAAAAAATTGAATAGTGTAAAAAGAAAAGACATTTTTTCAGATCTCGGAGTTGCCCTGATCGAAAAGATCAAAATAATGCTGCAGTATATAATAATGATCGTCTGCTCGGTGGTACTCGGATGGGTCACGGTAAAATTGTTGCCCGACTCATTTTTGAGCTCTGCCGCTGACGGTATACCCCGGCATTTCGGATCCCTTTTTGAGAATTGCGAAAGCTTCCGTGACGGATTGCTCTGCGTGATTTCATATTCAAGGCTTGATCTTTTGGCAGTGTCAATGATTGCGATTTCGGTTTTTACCGTGTTCAACTGCCTTATTTCGGATTTTGTTTTGGTTTTCAGGGGCTTCTGCTTCGGATTTTGTTGCTCGTATCTTACATATTTTCCGTCTGTCGCAAGTGAGCACGGCGTAGGAATATTCCGCTTTCTGGTATATTCTTTCTTCAAAATCGTTATCGCTTCCCTGTTGCTCCTTTACTCTTACAGATCCTCGCTTTACGCAATGGGAATGAAAAAATATACGCCCGTCGGCAGAACGGTGATCGACAAAAGACTGCTGATGTCGTTTATTCTTTTTACCGTAGCAATGTTGGGCGCTGTTATGATCGTTCAGGGCATATACTGCCTCACAATATTTTTACTTAAATAAGGAATAAGGAAAATTGAAAAACAAGGATTCAAATTCTTCGGAAACTAAAAAGAAAAGATTCAAACTGTTCGATATGAACCGTGACGGCAAGGGAGTATACGAGTACGAGGACAGGAAACCCACGCTGAAATTTTTTTTCAAACTGTTCGGAAGAAAATTCACCAAAATTCTGCAGATAAATCTGCTCATGCTCTTTCAGATCATTCCGGTACTTATAATTGTCTTTGCTTTCTTTTCGGGTAATAAGACACCGAGTGCCACTGAACTGATTTACGCGCCTCTTTACGGCATAAGTCTTATCTCTCCTTCGGCATCTGTCACCACGGCACTTGATATGTCGAGCATACAGATGGGGCTTCCCGTGTTTACACCTGCATTTATCATTGTCATGATCTGCATCGCCGCGCTTCTCGCCGTGACATTCGGATGGCAGAATGTCGGTGCAGCGTACGTATTACGCGGACTCGTCAGGGGCGATGCGGTATTTGTATTCGGAGATTATTTCTATGCAATCAAGAGGAATCTGAAGCAGGGCTTCTTCCTCGGTCTGCTTGATTTTCTGATAATTGTCGTATTGGCGTTGGATTTCTCCTTCTTCTTCAATCGAGGCGGAACATTTGGACTTGATCTTATGTATTTTATAATCTTCGCCATGATAATTCTGTATGTCGTAATGCGTTTTTACATTTATCTGATGCTCGTGACATTTGATCTGAAAACGCTTAAAATATATAAAAATGCGCTGATATTTACCGCTCTCGGGATCAAGAGAAATCTTATGGCTCTGCTTGGCATCATTCTCCTGCTTGTCATTA
>JBJDZF010000070.1:0-6131 GCA_051867855.1 Eubacteriales bacterium | reverse complement strand
GGAGTATTCTCATGTCGTTGGAGAATTTGTATGCGCTCTGCGCAATGCCCGAAAGCACGCCGACCACACGGCTGTCGAATTTTCTCGTATATGTCTGACCCGACACGGGAACACAGCGTTCAAAGCCGAATTTTTCCGCTATATATCTCTCGATGCCGTCAATTTTCGCGCCGTCTCCTTCAAGCAGCTCGACAAAGCTTGCCTGCGTACCTGTCGTGCCCTTGGAGCCGAGCATACACAGAGAATTGCGCACATACTGCAGATCGTCGAAGTCGAGCGTCAGCTCATAGAGCCACAGCGACGCCCTCTTACCCACCGTCACAAGCTGTGCAGGCTGGAGATGCGTGTATCCGAGTGTTGGAAGATCCTTGTATTTAAGCGCAAAATCGCGCAGATTCTTCATCACCGAAACCAACTTTCCGCGCACAAGGTCGAGCGCGTCCCTCATGATGATTATATCGGTATTGTCTCCCACATAGCATGAGGTCGCACCGAGATGTATTATCGGACGTGCTGTGGGGCAGATATCCCCCCACGCGTGGATATGCGCCATCACATCGTGACGGAGCTTGTGTTCGTATTCCTCCGCCTTTTCGTAATCAACATCGTTTACGTGCGCGCGGAGCTCGTCTATCTGTGCGTCCGTGATGGGAAGCCCTGCCGCTTTTTCCGCCTCGGCAAGGGCGATCCAGAGCTTATGCCAGGTAATGAACTTGTTGTCCGCCGAGAACAGATATTGCATCTGCTTTGAGGCGTAGCGCGTCGAAAAAGGTGAGATGTAAGAATCGTTTTGCATTTTGTTTCTCCTGTGTATGTAAATTTTATTTTTCCTTTTTACTGTCTGTCGATAGTAAGGACCGCAAAATAGTTGGGATCGATACGGCTTACCTTTGTCGCTATCATTCTCTTCAGCTCATCATCGGACATTTTAAGCTCAAACGGCGCCGAAACATCGAATATAAGATTCGAATGAGTATGTCCGCGGACAAATCTGAAATCATGTATATTAAGCCTTTCGTCGACCTCTCTGACTGCGTTGAGAACGAGCTCGCGGGTCTTATTGACCTCTGCGTCATCGGTCACTATCGGATCCATATGTATCGTGGCATGAACGCCGAGCTCGGAATATATCCGCTTTTCGGCGCTGTCGATGACGTCATGTGTATAAAACACATTTTTCGAGCCGTCAACCTCTGCGTGGAGCGATGCTATCGTGTTACCCGGACCGTAGCTGTGCACGACCATGTCGTGGATCCCGAGGATATCCGGAAATTCCCCGATGACCTCGGCAATACCGTCAACGACCTCGGGGTCGGGTGCGCCCCCGAGTATCGAATTTTTGGTTTCGTTAAGAATTTTAATACCCGCAATTATAATGAACACGGCAACGATAACGCCCATGTACGCATCGGTCTCCACCCCGAAAAAGCGGCTTATCAGAACGGATGCAAGCACGGCGGTGGTTGCGACCGCGTCTGACAGGCTGTCCGCGGAGGTTGCTTTCATGACAGAGGAATTAATTTTTTTGGCGATTTTCCGGTTGAACAGCGACAGCCATAGCTTGCAGAGGATCGAGGCGCAGAGAACGACCACGGCGAGTATACTGAACTCGGTCGGCTCGGGATTGAATATTTTCGTCACCGAGCTCTTGAGCAGCTCCGCGCCGACAAGCAGAATGATGAACGACACTATCATTGAAGCCACGTATTCTATTCTCGCGTGTCCGAACGGGTGGTCGCGGTCGGCGGGCTTTGCCGATATTTTGAAGCTGATGAGCGATATCACCTGCGAGCCCGCGTCGGAGAGATTGTTCACGGCATCGGCTGTAATCGAGATAGATCCGAACAGTGTACCGACGGTAAACTTTCCGGCGGCGAGCAGGATATTGAGCATGATACCCACCGTACTGACCATTGTCCCGTAGGCACGGCGCACGTTTTTGTCGCCGACGTCTGTACTGTTTTTAATGAAAAGCTTTGCCAAAAGATTTGTCATATCGTAGACTCCAATTAAATATTTCTCCGGTTTCAGAATCGGAAATATAAAAACGGATTATATCCGTTATCCACAAGATAAGCTGTGCAAACGACCAGTGCCGATACCGACAGAATATCCGCCGCCGCAAATGCGGCGCGACTGCGCGAGGCAAGCCGATAAAACAGCTTTTTGGGAAGCGGAGTGGCGGCAATCGCCATGACCGCGAGCAAAACGGCGTTTCTCATAAGCTCGTAACGCATAAACGAATCGCAGAATCCGTCAGCCCCTGCCCCGAACATATATCCGACGTACCGCAAGCCTCCCGTAAGCGTAAGACCCGACGGCTCCGAAACAAATATGACCCAACCGACGAGGATCAACACGCCCGACCACAGATATCCGAGGAATGCGGGGGTGCGATCGAGCCACCTGCCGACGAAAGCCTTTTCGAGAGCAAGGATAACAAAATAGTAAAGTCCCCAAAGCAGAAAATTAAGGCTTGCGCCGTGCCAGATTCCCGTAAGTGCCCAGACCGCCAGCAGATTGAGGTACATTCTCCCTCTCCCACGGCGGTTGCCGCCGAGCGGAATATATACGTATTCGCGGAACCAAGAGGAAAGCGTTATATGCCATCTGCGCCAGAATTCGGTAATGCTCCTTGAAATATAGGGATAATCGAAATTTTCCGGAAAGCGGAAACCGAATATCTTGCCCAGTCCTATTGCCATGTCGGAATATCCCGAAAAATCAAAATATATCTGAAAAGCGTAAAAGATTATTCCCGTCCACGCCCCGATGACGGTCGTACCCTGCGCCGATGCGGCGGAAAGCTTCTCCCACATCTCACCCGCGCTGTTTGCAAGCAGTACCTTTTTGGCAAGTCCCGCGCAGAATGTGCGCACACCGCTCGCCGCCATTGCAAAGGAATGCTCACGGGATGAAAGCTGATCGTCTATGTCGCGGTAGCGGACGATAGGACCCGCGATAAGCTGCGGAAAAAGCGCGATATATGTGCCGAAGCTGACAAGATTTTTCTGCACGCCCGCGTCCGCCCTGTATACGTCGATTACGTATGACAGTGCCTGAAAGGTGTAGAATGATATTCCTATCGGGAGCTTTATCCCGATAGGCTCGGCAAACGGGAGAACACCCGCTATTGCGTCATAATATTTGAAAAATCCGAGAAGCGCAAGATTGAATATCACCGCCGCGGCAAGCGCCCGCCGCCTTGTTCCCTCTCCGTGACGCGCGGGATCTACCCAAAATCCGAAAGCATAGTCTGCGCATACGGTGAATATCATCAGAAAAACATACACCGGCTCGCCGCTGCCGTAAAATATCAGGCTCGAGGCAAGCAATACCGCATTGCGCCACCGCAACGGGCACGCAAAATATACGATCAGTGTTACCGGCAAAAACAAATACAAAAATTCCAAAGACGAAAACAGCATGACCCCTCCCTTACTTTTCTTTTAGAAAAGAAAAGTAAGCAAAAGAAAATTATACTTATGTAGTTTAACGGTCCTGTTCGTCATCAAAAAAGGGCACGCAAAAGAAAATTATACTTATGTAGTTTAACTGTGCTGTTCGTCATCAAAAAAGGGTACGCAAAAGAAAATTATACTTATGTAGTACACCTTTACTGTTTGTCTCGAAAGGAGGGCACGCAAAAGAAAATTATGCTTATGTAGTATACAATAACTGTTCGTCTCAAAAGTCAGGAAGTTTTTGAGGGATTCTTAAGGGAACTTTTTTCAAAAAGTTCCCTTAAGCGTTCCCCTCGCTCCTCAACATTTCCGAAGCGGCGGAGATGATACCTATCTTACCGCTTTCGTATGTAAGACCTCCCTGAAGGAATGCCGTATAGGGCGGGCGCAGGGGACCGTCTGCGGACAGTTCAATGGATGAGCCCTGTGTAAAGGCGCCCGCCGCCATGATCACCTTATCCGAATATCCGGGCATTGCCCAAGGCTCGGGAACCACGAAGGCGTCCACGGGGGAGCCTGCCTGAATTCCGCGGCAGAACGCGCAGAGCTTTTCGGGGCTGCGGGTGATGACCGTCTGAATTATATCGTATCTCGGTTCGTCCCAAGCCGGCTCGACCTCATACCCGAGTGCAGAAAATATGTACGCGGCGAGGTGCGCGGTCTTGATTGCCTGCGAGGTGGTGTGCGGTGCATAAAAAAGACCCTTAAACATACTCTTGTTCTGACCGAGGGTCGCGCCGACCTCACAGCCGACACCGACCGACGTCATACGGTACGAGGCAAGCTCCACCGCTCTTTTCGTTCCCGCGATGTATCCGCCGGTCTCTGCCATGCCGCCGCCCGGATTCTTGATAAGCGACCCGATGATCATATCCGCGCCGACGGCAGTAGGCTCGATCGTCTCTGTAAACTCCCCGTAGCAGTTATCGACAACGACATACGCCTGCGGCAGGAGGTCTTTTACAAAGCGCACCGCTTCTCCGATATCGGCAACACTCAACGTCCTGCGATTGAGATACCCTTTCGAGCGTTGTATAAACACGACCTTTATGCGCTCTCCGCACTCAAGCGCCGTCGTTCGTATTTTTTCGAAATCGAATCCTCCGTCCGAGAGCAGATCCGCCTGCCTGTACTCTATCCCGAAGTCGCGCAAGGATCCGTTTCCCGTCTCCCCGCAGTTTCCTATGACCTCGTCAAGTGTATCATACGGCTTGCCCGCGATCGAAAACATGATGTCTCCCGGGCGCAGAAGCCCGAAAAGTCCGATCGTTATTGCCTGTGTTCCGTTGACGATACTGTGCCGCACAAACGCGCTTTCCGCTCCCATAACGTCTGCCCATACGCGGTCGAGCGTCTCCCGTCCGCGGTCGTCATAACCGTAGCCGCTTGTGGGGGCGAACATTGCCTCACTTACTCTGTGACGCTTGAACGCGTCCATTATTATTTTGGTGTTTTCAAATGAGATCCTGTCAATTTCCGCAAATCTCTCTGCCAGCGCCGCTTCAGCCTCCGACACAAGAGACAGAATTTTTTGTGTGTTTTCCATATGATTTTCCCGTTTGTTTATTTCCTGTATTATCTGTTATCCGTATAAAATGGTTACGTAAGCCGAATCATTTCAGACTGTGCGCAAATGCCACTGCAAGCTCCGAGCACGCCGCCGCATCCCCGAGGTCGAGCATTTCCGTTCCGGTGTGTATATACCGTGTGGGAATCGACAACGCGCCGACCATAACACCTGCACCCGACATCTGTATTGAGCTTGTATCCGTACCGCCGTAGGTAAGCACCTCGCACTGATACGGTATACTGTTCTCTCTCGCGAGCGAGATGAGCGAATCGACAACACGTGCGTGACAGATGACCGAACTGTCCTTTATCTTGATTGCCGCACCGCCTCCGAGCTTTACCGCCATGGGCTTTGCTCCCGCGGTGTCTCCGGTACCGGTCACATCAAAAACGAGCGCGTAATCGGGAGCTACCGAGAATGACGCCGGCTTTGCGCCGCGGCATCCCACCTCCTCCTGCACCGAAAAGACGTAATAAACGTCGCACTCGCAGGGTGACTCCGCAATTTTTCGTGCCGCATCTATCATCACGGCGCAACCCGCTCTGTCGTCAAGCGGTCTGCCCGCGACCCTTTTGCCCGCAAGGCGCACAACGTCGGGTCTGACCACGAAAAAGTCTCCCACCTTTACCTTGCGCTCCGCTTCCTTTTTGTCCTTTGCACCGATATCGATATAAAACTTATCCTGTGCGAAATCCGCGGGCTTTGTTCCCGTTTCGGGGACGATCACCCCGCCGACTCCGCGCCCCGACACGACGTGTGAGAACGCCGCGGCAGAAAAATTGATGCCGCCGACCGACGCCGCACGGATAAATCCGCTGTCCTCAATATAAGTGGCGAGAAAGCCTATCTCATCCATGTGCGCGCAGAGCATCAGCTTCTTTGCGCCATTTCCGTGCGCCGTGCCGTACCTGACGGCGATAAGATTTCCGAGACTGTCTGTCCGTATTTCATCGGAAAACGGTGAGATCAGCTGTGTGATGCTCGCCCTTACCTTTTCCTCTCTTCCCGATACCGACGGCACCCGGCAGAGCTTTTTCAGTGTGTCAAACATTTTATTTCACAACCTCCATTCGGATATCATGCGGCAAACGAGCGCT
>JBJDZF010000069.1:0-6140 GCA_051867855.1 Eubacteriales bacterium | reverse complement strand
GCGGGGGAAACTTTTCAAGAGAAAAGATTTCCCCCGCACCCCTTTCAAAAGCTTTTGACCTGCTTAACTTATCCAAGTCCGAAGTTCTTGAAAAAGGGGCGCGGGTAGGAAAGCTTCTTTTAAGAAGTTTCCTCCCCGCGTAAAAATCACTCTCCGCGACTGCGGCGATGGTTGATAAAATCGACGATGATATCGGCGGCACCGTCAAATCCGGTTTTGGTCGTATTTATGCATAGGTCGTAATTTGTCGGGTCATTCCACTCGCGTCCGGTATAATATTTATAATAAGCGGCGCGAGCTCTGTCAATTTTCTCGATTTCATGTTCGGCGTTATCGGGTACGAGTCCGTAAAGCTCGACCACATTGCGCACGCAGGTATCCTTGTCCGCGCAAATGAACAGACGTAAGACATGAGGGACGTCGCGGAGAATATAATCCGCGCATCTTCCGATGATAATGCAATTTTGCGAGGCGGACAGATCGCGTATTATTTTTGCCTGGTAGTTGAAAAGGTTGTCGTCAGAGACGAACTCCGTGCTTTCGGGCGATATAATACGTTCTCCGTAGCTGCGATTATATTTTCTGAAAAGACCGGCGCGAACCTTTTCGTCGGCTTTTCCGAAAAGCTCAATATTGATTCCGCTCTCTTCCGAAGCGAGGCGGATAAGATCCCTGTCGTAGTAGTTTACGTCGAGCCTTTGAGCCAAGATCTTTCCTATGGTTCTTCCGCCGCTTCCGAAACCTCTGGCAATCGTTACCGTGTAGTCGGGCATGGCATTTCCTCCCGTAAATAAATATTAAAAATATTTGATTTATTTTACCGAATCAACAAAGCGCATGAAGCCTTCCTGACCTTCACGAGTGCGCTTGTAAACACCGGCATCCTCGAGAACTCTGACAAAAGTTTTACCTATTTCCTTTTTGAGTATTTCATCGGTATTATCGGCGTTGAAATCGTATTGTGCAGCAAAGCTCTCGAACCAAGTCTTGTGCTTTGACGTGCGTTCGTCGGCATCAAGCGATCTGCCCGCAAGCACGGCATCTCTCACGAGCGCCATTTCGTCCTTAAGTCGCGCAGGAAGCACGGCAAGTCCCATAACCTCAATCAGACCGATATTTTCCTTTTTGATGTTGTGAAGCTCGGCGTGCGGGTGAAAGACACCGAGCGGGTGTTCTTCCGAGGTAATATTGTTGCGAAGAACAAGGTCGAGCTCAAATTCACCGTTCCTCATTCTGGCAATTGGGGTAACGGTATTGTGCGGCTGACCGTCGGTTTCCGCAAAGATGAAGCAATCGGGGTCGGAGTACGCGCGCCATGCTTTGAGAATTTTGTCCGCAAGAGAGGTGAGAGCTTCGCGGTCGTCGGAGCGCAGGCGTATGACCGACATCGGCCAGTGCACTATTCCGGCTTTCACGTTCTCAAAGCCGCCGAAAACAATCTCTTTTTCGATCGGCGCTTTTTCCATTGCAAAGGTGTAGCGACCGCCCTGCATATGGTCGTGTGAGAGAATTGAACCGCCGACTATCGGCAGATCGGCGTTTGAACCGAGGAAATAGTGTGGGAATACGGAGATAAAATCAAGGAGCTTGACGAAAGTAGAGCGGTCCACCTTCATGGGGACATGTTCGGAGGACAGGGCGATGCAGTGCTCGTTGTAATATACATACGGGGAGTATTGCATATACCACTGTGTTCCTGCCATGGTGATTGGGATCAGCCGTATATTCTGCCTTGCCGGCTTTGCCGAATTACCCGCAAATCCCTCGTTCTCGGGGCAGAGCGCGCATTTCGGATATCCGCTTTGGGGGAGAAGCTTTGCCGCGGCGATAGCCTTCGGGTCCTTTTCGGGCTTTGATAGATTTATCGTAATATCGATATCGCCGTAGCCGCAGGAGTATGTCCACTTTACGTCCTTGGCTATGCGGTCTGTTCTGATATAGTTGTCGGAGCGGCAAAGTCCGTAAAAATAATCCGTGGCATCGGCGGGCGATATGGCATAAAGCGCGTCAAAGCGGCGTATTACCTCGCTCGGACGCGGGGTAAGCTCTCCCATGAGCTTTGTGTCGAAAAGATCGCGGTAGGTTACGGTGTTTTCTTCGATAATGCCCCTTTGGGCGGCATAGTCGCACAGAGCGTCGAGAATGACGTGCAGTTCCTCTTTGGGCGTGTCCGACGTATATGTGAAGTCGGAGACTTGCATCATTTCGAGAAGTCTGTTTGCCGAATATCTGATGTCCTCGGCTTCGATAAGTCCGTTTTCAAGTGCATAATTCAGCAGCTGTGAAATTTTTAAATCAATTTTTTCCGTCATTGTTTTCCTCTCGGGGTTACATGTTTTTTTACAATACAATTATACCACCAATATGAGTGCCTGTCAAAGAATTTTCGGAAAAATAATGCGCGGTGGCAATTTTTTTATAACTTTACACGCGATTCGGCTTTTGAGTGTTAAACTATTGACGAAATATCGGTATTGTGATATAATCATACAGCGATTACAAATATTGGTTTCAAACAGACCCGAAAAGTCATGCCCCGGGATTTGCCGTAAAGCGGTGCTTGGTCAGGTGATGCTGTGCGTACAATCCGTCGGGTGTAAATTGCGTGGGCGGGGCTTTTGCGGACTGTAAGGAGAAATTGTCATGCTCAACATTCAACATCTGACCAAAGTGTACGGAGACAAAAAAGCGGTGGACGATCTGTCATTGCACATCGCACCGGGTGAGATCTACGGGTTTATCGGTCATAACGGCGCGGGGAAAACCACCACACTCAAGTGTGCCGTAGGAATATTGCAATTTGAGACGGGCGAGATAAGCGTCGGCGGCGTGTCGGTAAAGTCGGATCCCATTGCCTGCAAAAAGCAGATAGCGTATATCCCCGACAACCCCGATCTTTACGAATTCATGAGTGGTATGAAGTATCTGAATTTTATTGCGGATATCTTTGGCATCGGTGCGTCGGAAAGGAAAGAGCGGATAGAGAAATATGCGGAAATATTCGCGATTTCGGCGGATCTTGCAAAGCCGATAGCCTCTTATTCCCACGGAATGAAGCAGAAGCTGGCGATAATCTCCGCGTGGATCCACGAGCCGAAGCTGATTATAATGGACGAGCCGTTTGTCGGACTCGACCCGAAGGCATCACATCAGCTCAAGGAAATGATGCGCGAGGTTTGCGGTAACGGCGGGGCAATATTCTTTTCAACTCACGTTCTCGAGGTCGCGGAAAAGCTCTGCGACAAGGTCGCGATAATCAAGGGCGGGAAGCTGATCCGTTCGGGTACGATGGAAGAGGTCAAGGGAGACGACAGCCTTGAGGACGTATTCCTCGAACTGGAGGGAGAGTAATGCTTAAGACCCTGTTGAAAAAACAGATGGCGGAGATATTCCGCAGTTATTTGTATGATTCGAAGAAGAACAGGCAACGCTCGAAGTCTTCGACCGCGATGTTTATCGTCCTGTACGTTTTCATCATGGTTTTCGTACTCGGCGGAATGTTCACAATGCTGTCCCTTGCACTTTGCGGGGCACTTACGGAGTCGGGGCTCGGCTGGCTTTATTTCACCATTCTCGGTTTGCTTGCCGTTCTTTTCGGAACCTTCGGCAGCGTGTTTAACACCTACGCGGCGCTGTACATCGCCAAAGACAATGATCTTCTGCTGTCCCTTCCGATTCCGGTGCGTTTCATTATGATCTCGCGCCTGCTCGGCGTCTACCTTATGGGGCTTATGTACTCGGCGACGGTGATAGTGCCGGCGACCGTTGTTTATCTGGTTGTCGCGCCGTTTTCGATTTCGGCACTTATAGGCTCTCTCCTGCTTATCCTCGTCGTTTCGGTTATCGTGCTGATCCTTTCATGCCTGCTCGGATGGGTGGTCGCAAAGATAAGCCTCAAGCTCAAAAACAAGAGCTTTATCACGGTAATAGTGTCGTTGCTTTTCTTTGCCGTTTACTACTTGTTTTATTTCAAGGCGCAGACGCTGATACAAACGCTTCTGTCCAACGCCGAGCTCTACGGGGAGAAGATAAGGGGAGCGGCATATCCGCTGTATATCTTCGGACGAGTGGGGGAGGGGAATATCCCCGCGATGTTGGCGGTCAGTGCCGTCACGGCACTGTTGTTCGCGCTGATGTGGCTTCTGCTGTCCCACAGCTTTATTAAGATCGCTACATCTTCGGGAAGTGTGGCAAAGGTCAGAGTAAAGGAGTCGCACTCACGTATTCGTAGCGTGTCGGGCGCAATGCTTTACAAAGAGTTTGCAAGATTTACTTCCAGTCCAAACTATATGCTCAACTGCGGACTCGGAACTCTGCTCCTTCCGGTAGGCGGCGTGGTACTTCTCATCAAGGGCGGTATGCTTGTGAACATACTGTCAGAAGTGTTCGGAGAGACGAGTGGTTTTTCCGCCGTACTGATTTGCGCAGCCATTTGCCTTGTCGCCTCCATGAACCTGATGGCTGCACCCTCCGTATCGCTTGAGGGGAAGAATCTGTGGCTTGCGCAGTCGCTTCCCGTTACACCGTGGCAGGCGTTGTGGGCGAAGCTGTCAGTACAGATCATTCTTACGGAGATACCGGCATTGTTCTGCTCGGTTTGCGCTGCGGTCGTTCTGCGTGCGACCCCGCTATCCGCTCTTCTTGTCATAATGACATCGTTCATCTATGTCCTTCTTTCAGCGCTCTTCGCGCTTTTCCTCGGACTGAAAATGCCGAATCTGACGTGGACAAACGAAAATGTCCCGATAAAGCAGAGTATGGGTACCCTGATTTCTATGTTCGGCTGCTGGGGATATAGCGCCTTACTTGCCATAGGGTATTTTGCGATAGGCAACAAATTAGGTGCCCCGCTGTATCTTGTCATATTCTCCGGTATCACTGTGGCGTTGTCGGTGTTGTTGTACTCATGGTTGAAAAAGAAAGGTACAAAAATATTTGCCGAGCTGTGATTACACCCGGCAAACGCATAAATAGATCCCCCGCGACCGTGTTCATGTACGGTCGCGGGGGATCTTCACCTTTGTTCACGAGAACCGCGGAGGCAGGTCGTTATGAGCGGATCCTGCCTGAACGGAAAACGGAAAAATATATTGATATTCTTGCTGTAATAAATAGTTGTATTTATGCGTCGAAAATTCCGAGTATCACGATACCGCACACGGTGAGAACTATCGCTGCGTAGTGTTTGAAGCTCAATTTTTCCTTGAGGAATATACGGCTCCATACGACGGACAGGGCACAGTACGCCGAAATTACCGCGGCAGCGGCTCCGGTGTGCGCTTCGTCTGCCAGAGCGTAAATATAAGCAAACTGCCCCGCAGTCTCACAAACTCCGCCGAGAAGCTTGGGCGCGTCGCGGCGCACACTCAATCTGTCGCGTTTGATGATAAGCACATAAATTGCGGCGAGCAAGCCCATAAAGAGGAAGGTCAGCTCATATGCGACATTTGCCACATCCTCGTCGAGGGACTCGAGTATTACGGCATCCGCCACGGTTCCCGCGGCATCGATAATACAATAGAGAATGGGGAGCATCAGCGCGATCCAGCTCTTGCGGTACTTTACATTGGCGTTCTGCTGACGCATAAGTCTTATTTCGTCGCTCTCGCTCATTTCTGCAAATCCGAGGCTGACAACGCCTATACCGACTATGATAACTCCGATCCAGACCACAGGCGACGGCTTCTCTCTGAAAAACAGGAAGAGAAAGAGCGCTGCGAGTGCGCCGGATGAATTGCATATTGGGGAGGAAACCGACAGCTCGATATACCGCAGTGCCACATACCCGAGTATCATAGAGCTTATGTAGAGAATTGAAGCGGGAAGATACTTAATAACAGCGGATAAGGAGATCTCCGTTCCCATCACGAATATCTCAAACGCGGCGTGAAGCCCCATTACAAGACCTACCGCCATCACCATCTTCCAGTGACTCAATTTGTCATCGGGGCGCGAGCCCACCTTACTGAAAATGTCCGAACCGCTCCAGCATACGAGCGCCGTGAGTGCAAGAACAAACCACACAGTCAATTACCTCCGTCTTTCCGATTGCTGTTTTCCTTGGATTTTTCCATCTTGCGAAAGAATTCGTCGGCGACGCTTATCATAAGCTCCGGCTTGGATACTATAATACCGTTTTC
>JBJDZF010000068.1:0-6147 GCA_051867855.1 Eubacteriales bacterium | reverse complement strand
TGAAAGAGGGGCGCGGGGAGGAAAGCTTCTTTTAAGAAGTTTCCTCCCCGCAAGATATATATTGCTCTACTCCGTGGTTTTTCCGGCAAGGTGGTTAACAAACTGTTGTGCGGTACGGCACGAAATGCCGCCGTTTCTCATTTCCCATGCGTGGGCAGCGGCGATAATTTCGCTGTCGGATTCGGTTATCAGCGGATTTCTTCTTGCAAGCTTCAGAACAATATCCTCAAATTCGAGTTTTGAGGGTTTGAGATATCCGATGGTGAGTCCGAATCTGTTTACGAGCGAGAGCTTCTCCTCCATTGTTTCGGAGCGGTGAACATCCTGAATGTTCTGGACGTCGTTACGGTCGTTGAAGCTTTCCCGTATCAGGTGGCGTCTGTTGGAGGTTGCGTAAATCAGAACATTATCCGGTTTTGTTTCGACTCCGCCCTCAATTACAGCCTTGAGGAATTTATATTCCGTCTCGTTGTCCTCGAATGACAGGTCATCCATGTAAATTATAAAACGGTAATTACGGTTTTTTATCATTGAAATGACAGCGGACAGATCTCTGAACTGGTGCTTGTATATCTCGATCATGCGCAGACCGCGGTCGTAAAAGAGATTTACTATTGCCTTGATGCTTGTGGATTTGCCGGTTCCGCTGTCACCGTAAAGCAGGACGTTATTGGCGGCACGACCGCAGACAAACGCTTCCGTATTTTCCACCAGAGCCTGTTTCTGGCGTTCGTAACCGATCAGGTCGGAAAGGGAGACCTTCTCCATATTGTTTATGGGTACAAGCGCCAGTGCGCCGCTTTGGTAACTGATCCTGAACGCCTTGTTAAGTCCGAACATACCGACGCCGTACATACGGTAAAATTCACTTACCGCCTCAAACACTTCCTTACCGTCTGCGGCGGATTCTATTTCAAGACTGAGCGATCTTACCTTTTCGCTTACGTTTTTATTGTATATCTGCTCGCGTTTCGGGATAGCTCTGTAATCCGAAATCACCGAAAAGCAATTTATACCGAGCGCTTTTTCTATCGGTGAAAAGTCGAAGTCGAAGAGCCTTTTGAATATTGAAAAATCGTTGACGGCAAATTCGTTCACGCTGCCCTCGCGATAACCGGACTTTTCGTAGGTAAAGCTGAACGGGTTTTCGTCCGTGATTATCAGATAAGTAAGGTAATTGTGCCACAGATTCCGGTCAAAGCCGTATTGGGTCGCGATCTCGAGAAGTCTCCGGATCTGTATGAAAATACGGGTCTTGAGGTGTTCCGGCGTGTCGGAGCCGTTTTCAAAATCCTCGAAAATACCGCCGAGCTTTACAAGTATGCTCTCTCCCGATAAATCACGGTATATTATAAGTCCTGCAAGTTCCTTGTACATTTTTGATTCCTTTTCTTCATATCTTTGATCGGATTATATGATAACACTTTTTGAAGTATTTTGCAATAAAAACGTGAAAAATGGATTTAAATTATGACCGATAAATTATTGTCTTGGTTTTGAATGTGCAGAGAAAGGTTTTGTCAAGGCATTATAATATAAATTTCCGTGTCTTGACATTCACGGTATGATATGGTATGATTTCATCAGATCAAAATATCCGTGATGCTTGATAGGAGAAAAAAGAAATGCTTGCAACCCATACAAAAAAGAGCAGTATCCGCCATTATGTGCTTATGGGATTGCTGTTCTGTGTTGCCTGCGTGATACAGACGGTTGATGATTTTGTTGATTCACCGGTTCCGAGAACGTTGCTGGGGCTTATTACACAGTTCTTGTTTTTCGGTATACTGGCGTATTGGACAGTTTCCCTTGTCAGTCGCGTTTCCGTGAAAAGAATACGTATCGGACTGCTCCTGACTATTTCGCTCATGGGACTTCTGCTGTTTATCAGACTTATCAAGTACAACATTTTTTACGGAAACGATGTAACAAGATATCTCTGGTACTCATACTATATTCCGCAATGTCTTGCGCCCGTAATGTTGCTTATCACCCTGATCGGAACGACCGAGAAAGAAGGAAAACCGTTTGCCAAGCAATGGTATCTGATGTTTCTGCCGGCAGTGGCATTGATGGCGCTGATATTTACAAATGACATTCATCAGACCGTATTCTTTTTTCCCAAAGGTCTGTATTACGCCAATAAAATTTACGAATGGGGACCGGGTTTTTACGTCGTACTTGCATGGATCGTGGGAATGTATCTTGCTGACGGCATTCTTCTTTACATAAAATGCCGTATTTCTCACTGCCGCAAAAAGGCGTGGATACCGCTCGTACTGTTCATAGGATGTTTTTTCGGTTGTATTTTACGTGAAATAGTTAATCCGATATTTTTGAAAATGCCCGAAACCGTTGCATTCAGTGTGGTTCTTGTGAGCGAAAGCCTGATATGCGTCGGCTTTGTTCCTTCAAACACCGATCACGCAAAGTTTTTCGATATGGCAAACATTTCCGCCTGCATTACAGATAACGAGCTCCGTACCGTACTCCGTTCCGTGAACGCCCCCGAACTGACGTATGAGCAGGCACAGGAGGCGGCAAAGTCCGGGAAAATACTATTGAGTAAAAACACCGTACTGCGTGCAAGACCGATACGCGGCGGAGAGGTCTATTGGACAGAGGACATTTCGGTTATCAATAAGATCAACAGTGAGCTTGCCGAAACAAACGAAACACTCTCGGAGGAAAGCGATCTGATCGTCGCGGAAAACAAGCTGAAAGAGCAACGATCGCGCATAGAAGAACAAAACAAACTGTATGAAAGAATTTTTGCGGTATTCCGCCCGCATCTTGTGAAAATAAAAGCGATCTTTTCAAAAGTCGAAACCGACGGGGATTGTGACAGGGCGCTCAACCTTGCTCTGATTTACGGAGTGTATCTCAAGCGCAGGAGCAATCTTTCGATGCTTGGTAAGGACGGTGAGATACAGTTTGCGGAGCTTGTGTATTCCGTGCGCGAATCCGCAGATATGCTGTCCTTCTGCGGCATGATATCGTCAGTGACAAATGAGGGTGACGGCATATATCAGACAGATCAGGTAACTTTTCTATACGAATTTTTTGAGGATTGTATTGAATGTGCGCTTCCTGACCTGTCCGCCTGCCTTGTCCGTCTTACGGCAAGCAATGAGAGGCTCGAATGCAGAATGGCTCTTGATAATCCGACCTCACTGATTCCCGCCGACTGGCGCGAGGAGGATTGTAAACATCACGGTGCGTCGCTTCTTCTCGAGGAGCAGGACGGAACCGTGTTCGCCACGCTTTCATTTACAGCAAAGGAGGGCGCAATATGACTGCATTCGTATATTCTCATGGCCTGATTTTCCGCGGTACATTTTTTATGCTGTCTGTGACGGCATTGCTCGGTATAATATGCTTTGCGATGAGCACTTCTTACAGGCTGAAATTACGATATATTATTCCGGAGTTTGTTGCAAGTGTGGCAGCGATTGTGTTTTTCAGTTGCTTATTTGACGGTATCCTCATTCGAGATATAGGAAGATCCGAGAGCGATTTTGCAAAATCATTCTGTATGATGCCGACATGGATCGTTGTACTGATCATATTACTGCTGTTTGCCGTTGTCGCAACATGGTTTGCTCTTGTCATCAAAAAAAGGCTGTCAAGTCTTACGGCATTTTCCGTCAAAGAAGCTCTCGCACTTCTACCTTGCGGCTTATGCTTCTACGACGAAACAGGGCGGCTTTTGCTGATGAACGAACAGATGGACCGCGAATGTCGAAACATAACCGGATCCCCTCTTTCCGATGGGGCAAAGTTCTGGTCCGACATATGCGAGTCAAGGACGCTTACGGGAGTTGCCGGTACCCGTACGGAAGATTCCGTGATAGTCGAACAGAGTGACGGAAGAGTAAACTGTTATAGACGGACGGTGCACGATTTCGGCAATAAAAAGGTGTTTGAGCTGTCAGGTACGGACATCAGCAGGGAATTTGCCATGAAAAAAGAGCTGGAGGAACGCAACGAAAAATTGCGTTGTATGAACGAACGTTTGCGCAAATACGGAGATACGGTAACACAGGTCACCAGAGAAAGTGAAACGCTTGCGGCAAGAGTACGGATACACGACGGCATGGGAGCATTGATCCTGACTACAAAAAAAGCATTGTCTCATGGAGAATACGACAGGCGCGAGCTTCTTTCCATGTGGGACAATATTGTTTCGGTTATATATACGCCCGACAGCACGATGGAGGATAAATATGCGGAAGCGGAAAAGACGGCGCAGTATGTCGGCGTGGAAATTATATACAGCGGCGTTCGACTGCCGGAGGGGAGCGTTGCGAAAAAAATTCTTGCAAGTGCCATGTTTGAGTGTATTACCAACACCGCACGTCACGCAAACGGCGACAGAGTATATGTGGATGTTACGGATAACGGCGATTATTACTCTGCAGTACTTACTAACAGCGGCAATCCACCCGAAGGACCCATTACGGAAGGCGGAGGTCTATCTTCGTTGCGCACGCTCGTCGAAAACTCAGGCGGCAGCATGACCACAGAATCTGATCCGAATTTCCGACTTATCGTTTGCATACCCGGGGAGGTCAATGAACATGAAAGATAAACTCAATGTAATGATCGTAGAAGATCAGGCAATTCCGTTGCAGATGTTCAAGAGCATAGTAGAATCGTCTCCGCAGCTGAACCTCGTCATTACCATTGATAACGCCGAGATTGCGGATATCTGTTGTATCAGGTATCAAATAGACCTTGTGCTGATGGATGTTGTGACCAAAAACGGTGCCAGCGGACTCATTGCTGCCGAGAAAATCAAGAAAAAGAACAGTAATATCAAGATCATTGTAGTGACCAGCATGCCGGAATGTTCTTATGTGGAACGCGCCGAAAAAATCGGCGTGGAGGGATTCTGGTATAAGGATTTCAGCAATGAACCGATTTTGTCTGTCATAAACCGTGTGCTTTCGGGTGAGAAGGTATATCCGGATACCAAACCGACCGTAACGCTGGGCCTTGCCATCAGTACGGAATTTACGGCAAGGGAGTTGGAAGTTCTCAGGGAAATGACAGGCGGATACACCAACGGAGAGATCGCCGAGAAGCTCGGCATCTCGCCCAACGTTGTCAGAAATCATATCATGAGTATGCTGGAGAAAACAGGATTCAGAAGCCGCACCGAGCTTGCAGTGAGAGCGAGGGAAACCGGAATTGTCATTCTCGACAGGGTCGAAGGCGATATATAAATTAAATGAGTTACATAACGGTATAGACAGGACAACAGCCGCGCGGCTGCTGTCCTGATATTTTTTTATAATTTTTTTGGGGGGGATTACAAATGTAACTTCCCGTCGAAAAAGGAAAATGGTAAAATACGGTTGAAGAATATCCAACTTACTTTATCTGCGCCCGTATTCCGGGGGACAGGTAATTCTCTTGCATCCACAAGACAGCGTACCACAAAAAATTTAAAATCGTAAAAAGGAGGAGTTTTCATCGTGAAGAAAAAAAGCATTTTATCCGTCATTCTGGTTGCATTTTGTATGCTTACAGTAATCAGTCTTGCTGCATGCGGCACAAAGACAGTGAAGCAGATCAAAAATGACTATGGTGCGGTTGTGGAGGGCGGAGGCTTCCGAAGAGGCATGACTCTCGTTACCAATACCATTGAAAACGACAGTGAAAAAGCAAAAGAAGTCGTAGAGCTTATTAATAATATGGCCTACAACAAAGAAAGCGATATGAAGATCTACGACATTTTCGTATCCGATGACGGAAAAGAGATCCAGCCTGACGGAAAGGTTAAAATCACTATTCCTGCACCGTTCGAAAGTGAGAGCGGATACATCACCTTCCACATCAGGTCCAACAACGTCGTAGAGGCGCTGAAAACCGATTATGAGGACGGAAATATATCCTTTGAGACAGACAGCTTTTCTACGTTTATACTCACACCGAAGCTTCCGGATGCTGCTGCCGGCAAGAGCACGTTGCGGTTGTTCCGCTCCGGAGAGGGCGGCAACCTGAATGTGTGGGTAGATAATGAGAACAAATCCGCCCCCAGCACATCTTACGAGAACGATATCGAGTGTGGCATTTATTCGGAGATCATGCTCTCGGCATACATATTTAACTCCGATACGCACGATTTCATCGGCTGGTACA
>JBJDZF010000067.1:0-6150 GCA_051867855.1 Eubacteriales bacterium | reverse complement strand
CCCAAATTGCTCTCAAAATGGGACCCAACCCATTTTGATCTGCTTTGCAGATACGGGCAATTTCAATATTTATTTGAGGAGATTAATATGGTATATGACAAGGATTCGTGCGCTGTTCTTATGAGTCTTGAAGAACTGTGCTCACTCTCTGTAAAGAGCGGAAGCATTGATACCGGTGCCCCGGGACGAAGAGAAGCTGTGCCTGCCGACGGGGATGCACTTGCACAGATAGCCGCACAGAGCACAGGGGAGTACCGTATGAATCTGCCTTTTGCCGATACACGCGTGACGGAGGGCATATGCTATACCGTTACCGCTTCGGCGGACGGGGTTTTCCGCAGTGACGGAGAGTACACGGTCGATACGGTCATTAAGGTGGAGAAATACGATTTCTATATGCCGCCGTCGGATATTGCCGTAGCAAAGCTGAAGTGCTGTTGCCTTTTTTTTGCAGGCAGAATGGGACTTGATACCGTCAGGGGACGCATAGTATATGTCGGCAAGGACAACGGAAAGATCAAGTCGTTCGGGTATTCGTTTTGTGTGCGCGAGCTTGAGGAATTTTACCTTGCTCTGCTCGGAAGGGTTGCATTCCGTGCGCGGATTTGCCGCGAGCGAGCGGAGAGCGTTCTTCCGGATGCAGCCGACTGTCCTTTCCCTTACGAGGGACTCCGTGACGGACAGGATACTATGATACGTGAGTGCTACGGTGCAATAAAGCACGGCGGTCGGCTTTTTGTGCAGGCTCCGACGGGGATCGGAAAAACGTCGGGGGCGCTGTATCCTGCCGTTCGCGCGCTTGGTGCGGGTTTTGCGGACAGGATATTCTATCTCACGTGCAAGGCAAGCACGGGCAGGGAAGCTTACAAGGCGGCAGGGGCGATGTTCGCCGCGGGAGCTAAACTGCGCACCGTGATGATCTCGGCAAAAGAGAGCGTCTGCCTTTGCCCGACCGCGCTCACGGGTGCGCCGAGGGGAGACGGCTCGCGCTGTAATCCGATAGACTGCCCATACGCGAACGGATACTACGACAGGATAGAGGCGGCGCTTGAGTCGGTAATGGGCGCGGCGCACGGATACACACGTCAGCTCATTGCCGAAACGGCAAAGAAATTCTGCGTCTGTCCGTATGAGCTTTCTCTTGATATCTCGGAGCTTTGCGACATAATAATCTGTGACTATAACTACGTTTTCGACCCGTTTGTTTATTTCAGACGCTATTTTCCCACCGGTGGCGCGATAAAGGAAAATTATGTTTTTCTCGTTGACGAGGCACACAATCTTGTCGACCGCGCGCGGGAAATGTATTCCGCCGAAATACACAGCCGCGACATTGAGGCGGTGTATTCGAAGGTGGGGGCAGCTGAGACGGAGCTGAATTCACTTTTTGAAAAGGTCATATACGCCGTGAGGGCACTGCGCAGACTTTGCCGCGACACTCTCTCGAAGGACGCGGAAGGCAACGAGAGTGGGTTCTGGCTCGGAAAGTCCCCGCTTACCTCTCTTTATTCGGAGCTTGATATCTTCCGTAAAAAATGTGATTCTCTGATTTCGAAGAATCGTGAGCATCCTCTGTACATTAAAATCAGGTCACTGCTCGCGCTTTTGAGGAGATTTGTCGGGATATCAGAGTATTTCGACGAGCGGTTTGTAAATTACGTATACATAAATAAAGGCGATATATGCGTGAGGATCTTCTGCATGGATCCGTCCGATATACTTGACAGAATACAAAAGCGTGCCCGCGCGTCACTTATGTTTTCTGCAACTCTCACCCCACCGGAGTATTTCTCCGATGTGCTCGGCGGCAGGAAAAATCCCGTACTGCTTTCTCTGCCTTCTCCTTTTGACAGCGCGAATCTTTGTGTGACGGTTGCGGGGTATGCAAGCATGAGATACGGCGACAGGGAAAAGAACAGCGCCCGCTTTGCAACGGTCATAGCGGCGACCGTCAGCGCAAAACCGGGAAATTATATCGCTTATTTTCCGTCGTATGACGTTCTCGAGTCGGTTTACGGGGCGTTTGTGAAAAAGTATCCGAAGGTAAAGACCGTGCTCCAGCACAGGGGGATGGATCTGCGACGCCGCGAAGAATTTCTCGATGCCTTCAAGAACGATTCCGGCGTCCTGCGCGTCGGCTTCTGCGTGCTCGGCGGGTCGTTTTCCGAGGGCGTGGATCTGCCCGGCGGCAGACTGATCGGCGCTGTTGTGTTCGGAGTGGGACTACCGGGACTGTCCGATGAGAGGAATATAATACGCGAATATTACGACAGCCGCGGGGAGTCCGGTTACGATTATGCCTATACCTATCCGGGCATGAACAATGTTCTTCAGGCGGCGGGGCGCGTTATAAGGCGGGACGACGACAGAGGAGTTGTGGTGCTCGTCGACGACAGATACGCCGAGCCTAAATACCGTGAACTGTTTCCTGCACATTGGAAAGATGTGAGATTTGCAGGAAATTCATCCGAACTTGCAGAAATTGTGCGTGATTTTTGGCTTGAATCGCCAAATGCGTGAGAAAATACGAGAATTTTGCAGAATTCTAAAATAATTCTTGCTTTTTCTGCAGCGTTGTGGTAAAATATAAGGAGTGTTGTGCCGATGATGCAAAAATGCGCGGCGGCAGTGTACCGCTCCGGCGGCAAAAGGAGATTATCGATGAATTACAATGACATGACAAGAGAACAACTATGTGCGGAGTATGACGCGCTGAGGGCGGAATATGAGGATGTGAAAGCGGAGCGGCTTTCGCTCGATCTCTCGCGCGGAAAGCCGGGGAAAAAGCAGCTTGACCTTATGACCGGTATGCTCGACTGCATTTCAACGGCAGAGGATTGCCGCAGTATATCGGGTGTGGACTGCCGCAACTACGGTGTCCTTGACGGAATTCCGGAGGCCAAAAAGCTGTTTTCCGAGCTTCTCGGAATACCCGAGAAAAAAATCATTATCGGCGGTAATTCGTCGCTGAATCTCATGTACGACGCGGTCTCGAGGGCAATGCTGTACGGCGTTGCGGGAAGCGAGCGTCCCTGGTGCCGCGAGGAGAGAGTGGCATTCATTTGCCCGGCTCCCGGATATGACAGACATTTTGCCATCTGTGAGTCGCTCGGAATACGTATGTATCCCGTCGCGATGACGCCTACGGGACCCGATATGGACGAGGTTGAAAGGCTTGCGGCGTCCGATCCCGAAGTAAAGGGAATCTGGTGCTGTCCGAAGTATTCAAACCCCGACGGTATAACCTACTCCGACGAAACGGTAAGAAGGCTTGCGAAAATGAAGACAGCGGCGCCCGATTTCAGAATCTTCTGGGATAACGCATATGCGGTGCACGAGCTGTATGAGGACAGGGCAGATACACTTTCGGATATTTTTGCGGAATGTGAAAAACAAGGAACAGAGGACAGGGTGTTCTTCTTTGCCTCGACCTCAAAGATATCCTTCCCGGGTTCGGGAGTGGCTATTTTTGCGGCTTCGGAAAGGAATCTCGATCAGATAAAGCCGATACTCGGTGTGCAGACGATAGGCTTTGATAAGATCAATCAGATAAGGCACGTAAAGTATTTCGGAAGCGCGGAAAATATCCGCCGTCATATGATGCTTCTTGCGAATATAATACGTCCGAAATTCGAGGCGGTCGAGCGCATACTCAATGAGGGACTTGCCGATACGGGCACTTCAAGGTGGACAAAGCCGCTCGGCGGATATTTTGTCAGCCTGTATACCATGGACGGCTGTGCCAAACGCACTTATGAGCTCTGCCGAGAGGCGGGAGTTACGCTGACGAAGGTCGGAGCCACGTACCCGTACGGAAAGGACCCGCACGACAGCAATATCAGAATCGCGCCGACATTCCCATCCGACGAGGAGCTTGTAAAGGCAATGCGGGTTCTCGTCGTGTGTGTAAAGCTCGCGGCACTTGAAAAGCTGCTTGCCGAAAAGCGTTAAGCTTTTGTGACGGAAACCGAACGGGAAGGGTTAAATTCCCGATGCCCTGCTTTGGCGTCTCAAATCTCCGAACTGACAAAAAGGCACACAGCCTTAGTCATTAAATTACCCGAATGATTATATAATGTATTGATTCCGATGTTACAGGCATCGGAATCAATACTGTCGGGGGAGAAGCGTGAAAGTTCTGAATGTCTTTAAGTGAAGTACATTTTTTCACGCCCAAATTGCTCTCAAAATGGGACCCAACCCATTTTGATCTGCATTGCAAATACGAGCAATTTCAATAATTATTTGAGCCGCCTGTGGCGGCATGGAGATTTTTATGACGCTTTTTTTAAAAGTGCTTGCGCTTGTTTTTGTAGCGGAGCTCGGCGACAAAACGCAGCTTATGATGATAGCGATGTCGTCGAAATTCAGGATCCGCGATATTCTCGTCGGTGTGGCGTTCGCGGTGGCGGCGCTCAATTTTCTGGCTGTCGTCGCGGGAAGCCTGCTCGGAGGTATGCTTCCGATGACCGCTATTAACATTATAGCCGGTGCCGCGTTTCTGTATTTTGCTTATACCGCCCTCGCAGACAACGGCGACGGAGAGCATGAAGTGGATAAAAAGGGAAAACGCAGGAATATCATCACCGTGTTCGGCACGTTTTTTCTGGCAGAACTCGGGGACAAAACACAGCTTACTGCTCTGACCCTCGCGGCGGATTCCGGCAGCGGAGGTCTGGATCCGGTGGCGGAACTGACGGTGTTTGCCGCGTCTTCCGTTGCGCTGTTTGCCGCCGATGTGCTCGGGCTTGCGGTGGGGTGCCTGCTCGGCAAAAAACTTCCGGAGGATGTGTTTTCGTGGATATCATTCGGAATTTTTGCGGCGTTCGGGGCTCTTAAACTGCTCGGCGCATTTGAAGTGATATTTTACCGTACCGCCCACGCCGTTTTATTTGCGGTACTCTCGACCTGTGCCGTTTGTATTGTGTTTGCCGCCGCCTGTGCGGTGAGAATAGCCCGAAAATTCAGGAAGAAACCATATTATGAAAGAAACGCAAAGAACATCGAATCCGTATGAAAATTCGGATTCGAACAAGAGGTATTACACCTACGACTACTATCTGCGGCGTACTTTCGGAGGAAAGTGCGCCAAAATACCGCTTGATGCGGGATTCAGCTGCCCTAACATCGACGGAAGGTGCGGTCGCGGTGGGTGCATATACTGCTCCGACCGCGGTAGCGGAGACTTCGCGCTTCCTGCCTCGCTTCCGTTGCATGAACAGTACGTGAGAACGCGTGCCGCGCTCTCCTCAAAGTGGGATACGCGGCGGTGTATAGCCTATTTTCAGGCGCATACGAACACGTATGCACCCACGGACGTGCTTCGGGAAAAGTTTGAGGAGGTGCTTACCTTCGACGGCGTTGTCGGACTCAATATCGCGACGCGTGCAGACTGTCTGCCAAAGGAAACGACGGAGTATCTCGCCTCACTTGCGGATCGGACTGTGCTGACAGTTGAACTGGGGCTGCAAAGCTCCGACGACAATACCGCGCGCATTATCAACCGCGGACACAGCTTTGCGGATTTTGTAGGCGGTTATGATTCTCTGCGCCGTGCTTCGGACAAGATCGGTATCTGCGTACACATTATACTCGGACTGCCGGGGGAGAGCAGGGAGAATATGCTCCGCACGGCAGAGGATGTTGCCCGCCTGCATCCGGAGCAGATAAAGATTCATCTGCTCCACGTTCTGCGCGGTACGGTACTCGGAGAGATGTATGAGCGCGGTGAGTACGTGCCGATGGACAGAGAAGATTATATCGCAACCGTCGCAGACATTCTCGAAATTCTGCCCCCGGACACGGTAATTGCGCGGCTTACGGGCGACGGAATGGGAGAGAGTCTGATTGCGCCGGAATGGAGCCGCCGCAAGGTCTCGGTGATAAACGACATAGACAAGCTTCTCTACGCGCGGCAAACATATCAGGGGAGGCTTTTTGTCGCGGGTGATTAATCCGTGATTTCGCACGTTTGTCCCTACTTTTGAGTTCAAAAGACATTTTTTTAACAAATATCTATTGATTATTTTTGCCGTTTGTGGTATATTAATAAAAGCTGATTAATTATTTTGAAAGGCGGATATGACAAAATGACCTACAACAAGAAAAATGTCGAGGATATCGACGTAAAGGGCAAAAGAGTACTCGTTC
>JBJDZF010000066.1:0-6178 GCA_051867855.1 Eubacteriales bacterium | reverse complement strand
GGGCGGACAGATATTCCCGCAAAAAACTGATCATCCTATCGGATGCGCTGATAGCTGTTGCAACGCTTTTGTTTTCGCTTCTGTTCCCGCTGATTCCGGGCGGTACGCCGCTACTGCTGTCGCTCGTCACAATATCGGCAATCCGCTCTGTCGGGACTGGGATCCAGACCCCCGCCGTGAACGCGGCTATCCCTCAGCTCGTGCCGGAAGATAAGCTGATGAAGTTTAACGGAATGAATTCCACCGTACAGTCGCTCGTACAGTTCGCTGCACCTGCGGCTACGGGAGCCATTCTCTCATGGGGGACACTGCGTGCTGTTATGATGATAGATATTGCGACTGCCATAGTCGGCATCGGTATACTCTTCGCCGTGTCGATTTCGTTTGAGAAAAGAGAGAATACTTCTTCGATGCTGTCGGAGATGAAAATAGGTATTATGTACGCGGTAAAAGATGTGTTTATAGGACGGTTGCTGCTCGTGTTCGGGCTATTCATCTTTCTGTGCGTTCCCGCCGGGTTTATGGCGACGCTGTTCGTTAACCGGTATTACGGGAATACCTATTGGTATATGACGTTAGTGGAGGTCATAGGCTTTATCGGCATGACCGCAGGCGGCATTCTCATCGGCGCGTGGAGCGGATTTAAAAATCGCATGATAACGCTTGTGGTCGGTTTGATTGCTTTCGGCACACTTGCCATAGGCATGGGCGCGGTTGACAGCTTTGTCATCTATCTCATCCTGATGGCACTTTACGGCGTGGCGCTGACGATGGTACAAACCGCCTCGATGACGCTTTTGCAGGAGCAGTCATCTCCCGAAATGCAAGGACGTGTGTTTGGTCTGTTCGGTGCGATGTATTCCGGCTTCCTACCGCTTGGGATGGCTGTGTTCGGTCCGCTGGCTGATGCCATTCCTCTGCGACTGCTGATGATACTGTCCGGCGTGTTGCTTCTGGCAATGTCGGTGATCATCCTGGCGGGCAGAAAGTTTTATCTTCGCGGTGCAAAAGACACAAAATAATCACATCATACCGTTCAATTGTGCTATAATGATATCGGCATATACATATAAGCGTACAAAAGCGAGGTGATGGGCAATGACGATGTACAGGACCGCACAGGTTGCCAAAATGATCGGTATACACCCCAACACAGTTCGGCTATATGAAGAATTAAAGCTCATTCCAAAGCCCGAACGTCTATCAAACGGCTATCGGGTGTTTACAGATTTCCATATGGAACAATGCCGATTGATACGAACTGCCTTTCAGGTGGAAATATTGCAGAATGGATTGCGAGGGAAGATCGTTCAGGCAGTGAAAGCATCCGCAACAGGTGATTTTGATACAGCGATTATGCTTGCCCATGAATATCTAAGGCAAATCAAGCAGGAGCAAAGGCATGCAGAAGAAGCGATTAAGATCGTAAGGCAACTCTTATCCGACGGCTCACATCCGCACACGCAAAGGCATACACGGAAAGAAGTGTCAGAGGCGCTTGACATTTCCTTGGACTCACTCCGGAATTGGGAAAGGAACGGCTTGCTTACCGTTAACAAAAAAGATAACGGTTATCGCATATATACAGACGAAGATATAAAACGGCTTAAAATCATCCGTTCTTTGAGGTGTGCCAATTATTCACTGGAAGCAATTTTACGGCTCATACAGCAATTATCCGGGGACCCCGAAACAGATGTTCGGGCGACCTTAAATACACCAAAACAATCTGATGAAATAATTTCTGCCTGCGACAGGTTGATTGTTTCCTTATCCGAGGCGGAACAAAATGCATACAAGGTATTAGGTATGCTGAAAGAGATGAAAATCAGATTTTCATAATCCTATGTCATACCACCAATATTATTCATTGCTTACGTCATCGGCAAGGAGCTTGCCGAGCTTCATACCTGCCTCGCCCGTGGCGTTGACCTCAAGGTGGGAATAAATATCTGCCGTATTTATATGTTATTAATTTCTCCAAATGAAATTATTTCCGGTTATATCATAGCATTTTTGGGTACTGTCAATGAAGTAAAGAGTATTTATCTTGACAGAAATAATAATGCTTGAGACGAAATGAATAATGATTAAGAAAATATGTTGTATAAATTAACGGTTTTCAATAAATGCTATTGACTTACAGAAAAAATAATATATAATATACAGTACACGGAAAAATCTGAACGGCGTCCGTATATACGAACAACAAAATCTGCTTTGCCCATCTACAATGTCATATAACTAATGTCGTGTGACAAGATTAGTGTAGAATAAAATCGATTAAATGTTGAATTTTATTTTACTATGAAGTACAATGTATATAATTGGTAAATTTTTAATCTGATTACGCAATACTATTCGCATAATTATGAGGAGAAATAATGAATAACTCGGCAAGAAGGACTATCGAAATATTGGAATTGTTAGCAGATTCCGAAGAGGGAATAACACTCAGCGAAATCAGTAAACTTCTTGGAATACCAAAAACAAGCGCTTTTGATATACTCGATGTTCTTGTTTCAAAAAATTTTGCAAGAATAGATGACCCAAAGCTTAAAACTTATGCTTTAGGTTTTTCGGCATATAAAGTTGGTATAACATATTATAACAGAACTGACCTGTTTTCCACAGCACGTCCTGAACTCATCAATCTTATGAAAAAAGTTGGGGAAACAATATATCTGGCTGTCGAAGACGAGGGAAAAGTTGTGTATATTGATAAGGTGGAAAGCAATGCCCCGATACGCTCAACTTGTAAGATCGGTTCGAAGAATTATATGCATCTGACAGGTCTCGGCAAAGCTATACTTGCAAGTTACAGCTATGAAAAAATTGAAACATTGATTGGCAATAAATTCGTTTCCCGAACCCCTGCAACATTGACAACACTTGATGATTTGTATACAGATCTCGTAAATACCCGTAAACGCGGATATGCAATTGATAACGGCGAAGACAATGAGTTTGTAAAATGTATAGCCGCTCCTATTCTTGGGATTAACGGAAAGACAATTGCCGCAATCAGCATTTCAATGCTGTCAAGTAATTTTTGTGGTGAACACCTTGAATTATGCGTAAAACTTTTATGTGAAACAGCCCTTCACATTTCATCTCAAATGGGTTATACAGGTACGGAATTATATACTACATGACGGTTTTATGGCCGTATTTTTATCAATATATCGGAACGATGTTCGTATATACGAATTGAAAGGATTAATATGACAGCAGAGACATTACAAAGAAAGCAGCAATTAATAGATAATATAAAAAGGGAAAAGATTGTCGCCATCGTTCGTGGAGTGAGTAGTGATAAGCTTTCCAAATTGCTGGAAGCGTTACATAACGGCGGTATCAGATTTGTGGAAATTACTTTTGATTCAACCGGAAAGATAACAGACGAACAGACAGCTGAAAACATCAATATGTTATCAAAAAAATTCACCGGACGTTTACACATTGGTGCCGGCACAGTAGTTAAAAAGAAACAAGCTCAACTTGCTGTTACAGCCGGTGCAGAGTATTTGATCTCACCGAATGTTGCTGAAGAAGTAATAACATATGCACTTGAGCACGGTATTGTCTCAATACCGGGAGCAATGACACCTTCGGAGGCAGTCAGAGCTTATGATATCGGAGCTGATTTTGTAAAAATATTTCCGTCTGACTCTCTCGGAGTCGGATATATCAAAGCTCTTTGCGCTCCGCTCTCGAATATTCCGTTTATGGCGGTCGGCGGAGTTGACGACAAAAATATCGAAAAATTTCTTAATGCCGGTGTCTGCTGTGTAGGAGTCGGATCAAACATCACCCCTAAGGATCTGATAGCAGCAGAAGACTGGGATGGAATTTCGAAATTGGCAAAAACATATTGTTACGCTGTTAAAAAAATGAAGGAAATAAATCATGCTGATAATTGAAATCAATTATGCTGATAACTGATCCGAATAAGTTACAAAAATACAGTGCTGAAAACAGAAAGTGGCAGGGTATTCCTTCTGTAGAAATAACAAAAAACGGAAGAATTTTTGTTTGCTTTTATAGTGGTGGCGAAACAGAACAAATGGGTAATTTTGCGTTACTTCTTGAGAGCAGAGACGGCGGAAAGACTTTTCAAGGTCCGGTAGCTGTCGCAGATATGGGACCTGACGCAAGAGCTTATGATCCGTGTTTGTGGATAGATCCATTGGGACGTCTGTGGTTTATTTGGTCGGTTATGCGTGATAACAGGGTAGAATTTACTCGTTGCGATAAGCCTGATGCCGAAACACTTGTATTCAGCAATGTACGTGAACTCGGATATGACGTAATGTTGAATAAGCCCATCGTTTCAAAAAGGGGTGAATGGTTATTCCCATGCGCCGTTTGGCGTGACGGATTAACTGCAGGAGATGCGGGTGGAAATGATGGGCATCCGGTGGGTTCACATATCTTCAAAAGCTGTGATAACGGTGAAACATTTGAAAAGATCGGTACCGCAATTGCTACAGATCGTTCATATGATGAGCATATGATTCTTGAAAAAAAAGATGGATCACTCGAAATGTATATCCGTACCGTATTTGGTGTTGCTGTCAGTAATTCAACCGACGAGGGGAAACATTGGACAAAGGGCGTGGATTGTGGATTTGGAGGTCCGAATTCAAGATTTCATATACGCCGCCTTTCGTCAGGAAACATACTACTAATTAATCATTACCGTTTTAGCGGAAGGAATAATTTAACAGCAATGATCTCACGCGATGACGGTAAAACATATGAGGGATTTCTCGTTTTGGACGACAGAAATAATGTCTCGTATCCTGATGCGACAGAAGGCAACGACGGATTTATCTATATCGTATATGACCGTGAACGTGGCGCCAAATATAAAAAGAATTTTGATTACTCGTCTTTTGCAAAAGAGATACTTATGGCAAAGGTTACTGAGCAGGACATACTTGAAGGAAAACTTGTGAACGTGAATAGCAAACTGCAAGTAACTGTCAGCAAACTGGGACCTGAACCACAGAGATGAAAAAATATACATTATCATAATAATGAAAGGCTGACAAAATGAAATATGTAACTTTTGGCGAAATAATGTTAAGACTTAACCCCTCCGGATATGGAAGATTTCTGCAGGCAGACACCTTTTGTGCAACATATGCAGGGGCAGAGGCAAATGTCGCAGTTTCTCTTGCGAATTACGGACAGGATGTAAGATTTGTAACAAAACTCCCGGATAATGAAATGGGTCAGGCAGCTTTCAACAGCGTTAGAAAATACGGCGTAAATACGGATTCCATCGTTCGCGGCGGATCACGTCTTGGTATATATTTTGTTGAAAAAGGCGCAAGCCAACGTCCAAGCAAAGTTATTTACGATCGTGCCGATTCTGCAATTGCCGACGCTTCTGCATCAGATTTTGATTGGGACAAAATATTTGAGGGATATTCTTGGTTTCATTTTACGGGGATAACTCCGGCACTTTCGGAAACAATGTCTGATATTTGTCTTACTGCAGTGAAAAAGGCCAAGGAGCATGGACTCACTGTCAGCTGTGACCTTAATTACCGTTCAAAACTTTGGACAAGAGAAAGAGCTTGCTTTGTTATGACAAAACTTGCTGAATATGTTGATGTATGCATTGCAAACGAAGAAGATGCCGGTGACGTATTCGGAATTTATGCCGATAAAAGCGACATTAACGGCGGCAAGCTTTCAGTTGAGGGATATAAGAGCATCGCAACTCAACTTGCTGACAGATTCAACTTTAAATATGTTGCTTTCACTCTTCGTGAAAGCCTAAGTGCAAGCGACAATAACTGGTCTGCAATGCTTTATGATGGCAATGATTGTTGCGTGAGTAAAAAATACTCAATACATATTGTTGACAGAGTCGGAGGGGGAGACAGTTTTGGTGCGGGACTTCTTTATGCTCTCGGTAACGGATATGATACCCAAAGTGCAATAGAATTTGCAGCAGCGGCAAGCTGCTTAAAACACACGATTGAAGGTGATTTCAACCTTGTAAGTGTGAGCGAAGTGGAAAAACTTGCGGGCGGCGACGCCAGCGGAAGAGTACAGCGCTGATATCCTCTTAATGTTAGCACGATGTATTTAAAACATACGGGCATGACAAGTAGCAGAAACGCTATTTGTCATGCTTTTTTATTTTCGTGATATGAAATCA
>JBJDZF010000065.1:0-6288 GCA_051867855.1 Eubacteriales bacterium | reverse complement strand
TGTAGCATAAACCGAGAAAATTGTCAAGTTTATTCCCTGACCGATCGGAATGTTTCCCTGACCGATCGGAATGTTTTGGCTGTAAATACTCACACCAAATGCAACTCTGAATTGCACTGTTGTATTTACTTTGCAAATTTACGGTTTTCACAAAAAATGTGCTTATGAAAAATGCATTGAAAAAGCCAAACACCTCGGATTGTTCTCTTGTGGTGTTTGGCTATATAGCTGCTTATTCGGTTGTTATTATTTTACCGCTGATTTGGCACGCCTCCCCGCGCCCCTCTTTTAAGAACTTCGGACTTGGATAAATTATAACAGGCTTGAAAGCTTTTGAAAGGGGTGCTGGGGAAACTTTTCTCGAAAAGTTTCCCCCGCAAAATATTATCCATACTAATCCCCGATTTTTCTGCATTCGAGGTAATAGCGTTTATCCACCGCGTGACCCATGGAGAAGGTTTTGCGCGGCAGTGCTCCGTCGAATATAACGGTTTTGAAGAGCTGGTCTTTCTCCATTCCGTCGAAGATGAAGCCTATTGCGTTATCCTTTTCCGAGAGCGCGAGCACCGAGCTTTCTCCGTGAATATAATCGACGGAGGCTCCTTTATGTTGTGCCGTATACGAATCTATAAATGCCTGAAGCGTGCCGACCGTAAGCTGTGCCGTGGGATGTGGAATGTCAATTATTCCGGATACGGCGGGGCTTCCGAAGAAGTATTTCACGCTTTGCGCCACGCAGGTTCCGTCGAGCTGCGCAGCATAAGAGCGGAGTTCTTTTATCACGTCATCGGGATCGACTCCGAACATGACACGGAATATTGGCTCAAACTTAAGCGCGTCATCGTGAATGTTCACAACCTCGCACAGGGCGTATCTTGCGGGGTGACTTTCGGCGGCGTCTCCGAGTCTTGACTTGACTTCCTCATACGCCGCTTTAGCGGATGCGAGCGAGTGGTTGCCGTCGCCTACCGCAAACAACAGAGGGGCCATGTCCGCGCTGCCGTACTTTCTCGCCATGTTTTCAGGCGTTGCCAGCGCATCGAGCGCACCCGAGAGCCGCTCTGCGCTTTCCCGACCGATATAGCTCCCCTTTATATGTCCGCCGCCGAGCATAAGCCCGAAGTCGTATGCGGGCGTAAGGTCTTTGGCGCCACGCAAGGGTTCTATGACCGTCTTGCCGGGGTCATCTATGAGGAGCATGACGTGCGGCAGCTCGAGCGGCGCTCCGCGCCTGATAGCGACGCGCGGAGGTATTCTTTCGAGCACGGTCGCCTCGGTTGCGCGTATAAGTGAGGAGGCTCCCTTGGCGTAATCGTAAGCCTCGAGGTCAACGCACAGCACGATTCCACGTCGCACGCTACCGTCCGACTGCGTGCGCTCGACATATATCATGCTCTCCGGGTGATTTACGAGAACTGTGTTCAGATATTCGCTCATACAGCCGTTTATCGACGGTATTCTGGACTGTGCCTCCGACAGGTACACCTCGGGCAATATCATGTTGAGTGTTGACGGAGCGTCGCCTACAATGTTTTCGGCGTTTTTCCAGTATTCCGGCTCACTTGTAAACTGGTCGCAAGCCACAACAGACCATTTTTCAGGGTCGTTCTTTTTGAAATCCGGCAGTAGGATATCCGCCGACTTAAAGCATCTTTTCATTTTTCACCACCATAACCTTCGCCGTGCGAAGGCTTCCTTTTCTGTATAAATCCGTCAAGGTCCCGCCCGGCAAGGTCACCGCCGAATCGGCGGTGAGAGCCATAAGGACTCAAGCTTATTAACCGTTATTTCAGCCATGTCACCGAGGACGTATGTTTTCGAATATTGCGTGCTTTCCGCCGCTTTTCACAACCCGGTATTCGTCGGGTGTGCGTACTGTCCACACAAATGCCTTGGCTCGGAAAAGTGCCGTGCATATTTTAAACGATATATTGCCCTGACAGACTTTGTCCACGGCAATAAAATCCGGGCGTGAGAGCACATTGAAGAGCATCGACGAAAGCGCGAGTCGCAAAAGCCTGTCGCGCAGGGGGAGATCGCCCTTTGTTCTGCCCCTTGCAACGAGTTGCCCGCGGGCGTATCTCGGGCGATAGTTTTTGAACCATCGGAGAACGAGCGGGTCAAATGACTCCACGCAAAACGGACCGGGATAGTCGTCAAGCAGTTTTGCCGCCTTTTTGCAGAGCGCGATGTCGCCGTTTTCGCTCTTGATTTCTATGAGAAGCGGCACACGTCCGGCAACGAGGGCGAGAACCTCGCCGAGAGTCGGGATCTTTTCTCCGGTTCCCGCAAGACTCAGAGTGCGCAGCTGTGCATATGTAAGCTCGCCGAAGCGCCTGTCCGAGCCGCACATACGCTTGAGCGAGGCGTCATGGAATACCATTATGCGTCCGTCGGCACAAAGGCGAATGTCAAGCTCTATTCCGTAACCCTCTCTTGCCGCAAGCTCAAACGCCGGGAGAGAATTTTCGGGAATTTTGTCATCCCAAAGACCGCGGTGCGCGTAATCGCACGCAAGCAGCTCCATGTCTGCGGCATCCGCGACGCGTGGCATTACCAGAAACACATATATTACTGCGGCTATGATAAAAATCAGAACTGCAATTATTATCGCTGTCGCCATATACGCTACCCTTTACTGCTTGTGATCGCGGTCATCGAACCGCATCACGGTTTTTCCCGAGGAGGAGTGCTGCCTTAAGTACCGCCGCCTGCGTCTTTCCGTCGGTTATTTTGCCGTCGAGTATCATGTCAACAAGAGTACACAGCGGTATCGATTCGTTTTCGATGAATTCGTCCTCGTCAAAGTCGGTTTCTCCGAAGCTCAGGTCCTCGGCAAGATACATATGGATACACTCGTCGAGAATTGCGGGAGAGGAATAATATCTGCCGAGATAGGTCAACTTACCCGCGACGGCACCCGTTTCCTCGCGCAGCTCGCGCTTCGCCGCCGACAGAGGATCCTCCTCCTTGAAGTCAAGCTTTCCCGCGGGAATTTCGATAACCGTGCGGGAGAGCGGATATCTGTACTGCCTTACGCAGAGCACGTTTCCGTCAGAGGTCAGCGGGACAACGCATACTGCACCCACGTGTTTAATATATTCCCGGGTGGAGGTGTTCCCGTTGGGAAGAGAAACGGTATCCTTATAAAGATGGACAACCTTACCGTCGAAAATGAGTTCGGATGAGAGTTTTTTCTCAATCAGATCAGCCATAAAACAACTCCATGTTTTTTATTACTCGTGCGGCGGGAGACTGGATCCCGTAATTCTTCGCGCCGCCCTTTAATTATAACCTTAAAACCCGATAAAATCAATAGTTTTTCGCCGACTCTTGAAAACGTCGGCGCGATATGTTAAAATATATGCGCGCCGGAGACGGTCCGGCGACGAATAATTGTTCTGCAGGAGTTTTTTCTGATGAAGCACGTTGATATATACACCGACGGCGCGTGCCGCGGCAATCCCGGGCGCGGAGGCTGGGGCGCGATACTCGTGTACAACGGTAAGGAAAAGGAAATTTCGGGCGGGGATAGCATGACAACAAACAACCGCATGGAGCTGACCGGTGCCATCGAAGCGCTCGCACTGCTGAAAGAACCCTGCGATGTCACCCTGACGTCGGATTCCAAGTACCTTACGGACGCGATATGTAAGGGCTGGCTTGAATCGTGGAGAAAAAACGGTTGGCGCAAGGCTGACAGATCCCCCGTCCTGAACGTCGACCTCTGGGAACGTCTGCTGTGTGAACTGGAGCGTCACAATGTGAACTTTGTGTGGGTCCACGGTCATCGCGGGCACGCCTACAACGAGCGTTGCGATCTGCTTGCCACCGCTTTTGCGGATAGCCTTGCAGACAAGTAAAATATGTAAAAAAATGCGTCGCCCGTGCAAGATCCTTTGCACAGGCGACGCAAAGCGCGCGTCAGCGCGCTTTCTCTATTTTTCCGCAGGCGATCTTCACACCCGAATTACCGCTCGGCTGTGTGGTAAAATCGTCCGGCATACGGTGAATGACGACGGTCTTGCCCAAAACGTCTTTAATGGTGAAACGGTCTGTAAGAAACGACATAAATGCATAGCCGTTGTTTCCGAAAAGCGGCGGCATATCTCCCGCATGGCGGGGATGCTCGCATTCCCCGGGATTATAGTGTGCCAGGGTGTCTGCAAACGGGTCGTTGGCGTTTCCCGTGCAGCTTTCACCGGTATGGATGTGAAAACCGAAGATTTCGCCCGTGCACTTTCCCTCTTCTTGGGGTAGTCCGGAGACGTCCGCCGTCACAAGGACTCCCAAGGATGTCGGATACAAAAGGACGGTCCCGTATATGTCGGGATATTCATCGCTTCCGGTAATTTCAGCGAACGCCGCGGGCGGGCGTCGGGTCAGGGCGGCAAACGCCCTCAAATGGCTCCGTATGTTTTTCATGCTTGCTTGTAAAATTCCTCCCGTATTATCAGGTTGTATACTATCAGTATATGCCGTTCGTGAAATATGTCACATATTGCAGTTGATAATAATTCGGAAGATTATTCATTGCATTTGAACAGTGCTTGCGGGCGTGTGTTAATTATTTCTATTGACTTTCCGGATGGTTTTTTGGTATACCGTTACGCATAAGGAACGTCACGGCATTCACAGGCGTGCTTCATTTTACGGGGAGATGCTTTTGAGGTGTGCGGATTTTTTGTGCTCCGGGTAGTCTGTCAATGTTTTTGCACCGCGCATTATTCGGGAAAAAACGCGCATACTACCGTTATATCCTTGATTTGAGGAGGAAGTATGCGAAAATTATCAACGGACTATTCCGAAAACGTCGCTCTGATTGACCGGACGTTAAGAGTTGATGAGAGCTTTGACATAATAAAAAAGAAACTGAAGCTGGCGGACGGTGAGGTGACGCTTTACTATATTGACGGATTCATCAAGGACGCCGTAATGCAGAAGCTGATGATATATTTTCTGTCAATAAAAAAGATGCCCGGGAGCGCCGCGGAATTTACCGAAAACAATCTGCCGTACGTTGAGACCGACACGACGGACAATCCCGATCTGATGCTCCATATGCTTCTGTCCGGTTCCGCGATCATGCTCGGCTCCACCTTCGGTACTTACGGTATCGTGATCGACGCGCGGACGTATCCGGCAAGAGAGACCTCGGAACCGCAGGGGGACAGGGTGATGCGCGGATCAAGAGACGGTTTTGTGGAGACGCTCATATTCAACACCGCGCTTATCCGACGCCGTATACGCGACACTGCGCTTACCATGAGTTACATGAGTATAGGTAAGGATACGAAGACCGACGTTGTTGTCTGTTACATGGATGACCGAGTGGACAGGGAATATCTGTCTTATCTGCAGAAAAAGCTCTCATCGATAAAGACGGATTCGATCTCCATGGGTACGCAGTCGCTTGCGGAATGTCTGATACGTACCAGATGGTACAATCCGTTCCCGAAGATACGCTCCACGGAACGCCCGGATACGGCGGCGGCGCAGATTCTGGAGGGAAGTATACTGATACTTGTGGATAATTCCCCGGAGGTCATGGTGCTTCCGAGCTGTATCTTCGATTTCATGCAGGAAACCAATGATTATTATTTTCCGCCGCTGACGGGAACGTATATAAGGCTCGTGCGCTATCTTGTGTTCTTCCTTACACTGATCATGACTCCCCTTTGGTACCTCTGTATACGATACCCGCAGATAGTGCCCGAAACCTTTCAGTTTGTGTTGCCCACGCAGGAGGCGCGGATACCGATCATAGCCCAGCTGTTTTTGGTGGAATTCATCATTGATGCATTGCGCCTTGCATCAATCAACACACCGGACGCGCTCGCCAACTCACTTTCTGTTGTCGGCGGTCTTATTCTCGGAGATTTTGCCGTCGATATCGGGTGGCTTTTGCCCGAGGTGATACTCTATATGGCGTTCGTTGCTATCGCCAATTTCACTCAAAGAAGCTATGAGCTGGGTTACGCCTTTAAATTCATGAGGATGCTGTTGCTGATACTGACATGGCTGTTCGGAGCGTGGGGATTTGCCGCAGGCTTTGTAATCATAATAGTGCTGCTCGCCACAAACAAAACCGTAAACGGTAAAAGAAATTACCTCTATCCTCTTATACCGTTTCACGGGAAAGCCCTCGCCGGACTTATATTCCGTGTCAAAAAGCACGATTTCGGTAAGTGACGGCTATGCGGGGGGAACTTTTGCGGGGGAAACTTTTCAGAGAAAAGCTTTCCCCCGCACCCCTTTCAAAAGCTTTCAAACCTGTTATAATTTATC
>JBJDZF010000064.1:0-6361 GCA_051867855.1 Eubacteriales bacterium | reverse complement strand
TCCCGTCCGCAAGTCTGCCGCCGAGCACCATGCTCTGCCCGTTGTCGCCCTGCTGGACTCCGACATACAGGTCGCTGTCCTTGTTGAAGGAGAGGAAGAAATCCTCTATAAGCTCAAGCGCGGTCTCTCTTGTATACACTCCGTTGTCCATATCCCGTTTGAAATAGGGATACATATATTGGTCAAATCTGCCGACCGTGTTGTGGTAGTCTCCCTCCAGCCAAAGGGCGTAATGGAGGATACGGAAGAACTGCAATGCCTCGCGGAAATTCCGTGCGGGGTATCTCGGCACACGGTCGAGTATCTCCGCGACATCTTCCCTGCCCATTCCGAGTGCTTCGTCGCGGTATCTGTCGCACAGAGCGATGAGCGCGTCTATCATTCTCACCTGATACTCATTCGCGCCCTCTTTACGCGCAAGCAGTCCCTCGGATATTGTCTTTGCGTAATCGGGCGAGAGATTTGAGACGTAACCGAGCTCGTGTATGTAATGCTCTTTCTTTATCTCTGCCCACTCCTCCTCGGTAAACACGTCGGGAAGATCTGCAACCGTTCTCATAAGAACTATCTTCTCATCGGGGTGAATATGCGGCACCTCAAGCCCCGAAATGTACTCGAAGCGGCGCGTCATGCGTTCCTCGGGAGAGAGTCCGAGAGCGGAGTATTCCGCACCGAGATCTCTCTCACAGCGTCCGCGCAACTCCCTGTGCGCGCGGTCAAGAATATAATAACGGTATAATTTCCGATCCATATGATCCACCATTCTCTCTTTTCACATTATTGCTTGTATTCAAAAATAATACCTGACATTACCGTTTGTATCTGCTGTATGTAGCCTATCATCAAACCATGCAAGCGTGCCCGCCTCATAGAGTGTTACGCTGTTGTCATCCGACGCAACTATAGCCGCAGGGGATATCATCTTGTTGACGAGCCCTATGACCGTACGCTTTCCCTTTTTAGGCAAAAGTGTAAACAGCTTATATTCATCATTGTTCTTCAATACATATTTGTAAGCTTCATCAGCATGCAAGTAAACAGCCGTTACGGAAAAATACTCATATAGAATACAATCCTGCGTGATCCCGTAATCGGACGGCACTATACTTCCGTCGACCGACTCTTCAGACTCATTGATATTGAATGAAGCTACCACAACATTTTCTCCGATACTGTTCAATACGCTGAACGCTTTGCCGGATGTAAGCGGGTTGCGGCACAGATCATCCGAGGAAGGAACGGCAACTCCGTCACAGCGCAGTATCTTTCCGTCAGCGAAGCAGAGCGGCTTCAGTATTTCCGGGTTTGTTCTGGCAATACGGTCACTGACATAGATCGGTCCACCGCTGACAGCTCGCAAAACGCTGTTTTTCTCTGCCTGTGTATCGTCCGTCCACCACATATCCCAGTCGCAGGTGTTGAACTGCCCCTGGATCAGCCCGTTATAGGAGCATTGAAGCAAATGCTTTGCAAACCATGCCCTTCTTTCGGGCACAAAATCGTTTGAACAACGCGAAACATCCGATGAATGACGGTGGAACATATTGTCGTTTGCCATACCCATGCAGTTTATTACGGCACCGTCAAAATTTTCGTTGACCGATCTTTCGATCGCATAATGCAGATTTTCCGCAAGGACTCCTATCGGAGCAACGTCCTCATATCTTGAGCGCAGAAAACTCTGGTTGTCCACCTTGACAAAATCCGCGCCGCACTGTCTGAAATACCGATGAAGTGTGCTGTAAAATCCGTATGCTTTATCCCGATCAGTCAGATCCGGCAATATCCACCCGCTTTCCATAACGCGGGTATACGGCTTCAGTTTCCGGTCTGCTTCGCTGTCCGGTTCAAGCCCCGCCCAATAGCCCGTTGTCGGATGCCATATCCCTATTTTTAATCCATACTCTTTCATTGCACCGATACATCCGTCAAGACCGTGGGGAAACCGCTCGGGATCAGCTTTATAGTTTCTCATCTTTGATGCGTGCATTACCGGAATTGAGGTGGAGTGAGGGGTAAATTTCGGCAGCTTTTCAGTCCACGCGATATCCGCCCACATATCGTCAATTATTGCCCATCGAACCGGTACATTCTTATCTCTGAACTCGCGGCATTTCTGAAGCAGTCCTTCCTCGTCCACCCATATCTCCATAGCGTCCCACGAGCACCATCCGAGATAATCGAATATCTCCGGATAGCTGCGTTCTTCCCTTAACTTTATCCCGGATAACTCCGCAGCCGTTTCGGCACAGTCTCTTATTATATGATAGGGGTCGTCACCGACCTTATAAATAAATGCCGGAGTATTGCACTCACTCATTTTACCGTAGAAGCTGCATACATCCGCACAAAGCCGTCCGTCGTGCACCGTAAGATAACAGGTATATTCATCACCGCAAAACGGGAGAACAAAGCCCCACGTGCCGTCGGTATATTGCCACAGCAGTCCCTGCGTTTTATCCGGCACATTACCGAAGTCCGTTCCGAATTCGGGGCGACACCACCAGTTGCAGTAAAGATAATTTGCCATCCAACCCTTTATACTTCCGGAAATGTCAAGCTCTGCACTGACAGCACAATCCTTATTGAATACCGAATCCTTCAAGTCAGCCTTGATGTAATATACTTGAGCCGAATGTCCCGACTCTGTACGACACGAAGCGTCCGTCAACGGAACATTACTGCCGTCTGCGTGAGCCACAAGCGATTTTATATTCAGAAAATTCATAACACTCTCCTACGATAATCCTTGCAAATAATATTATATTGTTGAATTCTTTAATGTCAATATATTTTTTGCCAAAGCAAATTATTAAACGTTATCACAGAATCTTGAATTTGAGAATGGGCTGCAGCAAATTTTGTGGTTTGCTGCAGCCCCAAAATCACATATAGGATAAAATCAATAATTCCAGGTATATTCGCCTATGGGCTCGTAATTCTCACCGGTATATTCCCCGATGTTGAAGTCAATCAATACAGGTGTATGGTCGGAAGCACACATAACATAGTTGTCTGTTACAAAATCAAAAGTGTTAAATGTGAGTCCTGTGCCGATCTAGAAGACATGATCAACAGACCCCGTGGAATATTTGCCGTAACTTGTTATTTCGGCTCTCTCAAATATGCCGAGCTCGCTATTGAAAGTGGGATAACCGTAGTTGGACTTACCGTCATCACGCTGACCTGATGCAGATACCGAATTCCAAACATCTGTCAAGCCTTTGTTAAGGTAGAGATTATAAGGATCTTCATTAACATAGCAGTTCATATCTCCTCCGATCAATACTGCGCAGGAGTATTTCGCTTCGATCTGCTCTGCTATTTCAACAACCTGCGGCACCTGTGCAAGGCGATATTGGTTACCTTGCTCTGTCCGCTGATATGCCAGGTGAACCGACAATACTCCGAACTTTTTACCGCCGTCGATCGTCTCGAACACTGCCCAAGTGACAAACTTATCTTCTCCGCCGCCCATATTTTTATCAAATTTAAGGACACCTTTTTCCAAAACTTTTAATACGGAGGTACGGTAGAATATAGGTGTGGCGGTCTCATAGCCGTCGACTTTTCCGACATCGACCTCGGCGTAGCCGTTCTCTGCAAGTGTAGCCATGATCGGGTTCTTTTCGGGATTGCGCATCATAGCCGTGCACTCCTGCAGGCAGAGAATGTCGGGCATATACTCGAGATAAGTTAACCCAAGCATAAGATTACGCTGTTCGGTGGGATTTGTAGCACTTTCATTCCATCCCCATATGTTATGGAACATTATACGTATCTCACCGTTGCGCCCGAGAATATTTTCGGTTCCGTTTTTGAGCTCGGATGCAATGTTGTTGCGTGAAACAACTCCGCTGTTAATCTTGTCCTCGCTCTTGACAGTACCGGAGGTCAATACCGATTCGGCATGATACAACAAACACTCATATCCATACACCGAATCTGCCAGAAGCTCGAGCTTTTTATCCGTGACGGATACGACATATTCATATCTGTTTGTAACCTCGGCAGTTGTGCGCGAAGTCTTTCCGACAAGTATTTCTCTGTCTGTACTTTCAGTGTCGTCTCGTACAATATCAAGGTTTACCCCCACGAGATTCTTAATAAAGCTTGAAAGCTTGAGGGCGAGACGGGTCTCGTTAAGCTCCGCGTCATTACCGACAACTATCCGATAATCTCCGACAGGAGCGCCCAAAAGTGTCATATTGCCCATCGGATAGTTATGTGTGTACAAATAATTCTGATCCGATGAAAATGTAAGATCTTTCATACCGTTTCCTTCTGATTTTGCCATAATGGTATCAATAAAATATGAAATTGAGTTAGAGAGCGCATAGGAAGAGGAAGCCGCAAAGACAAGTTTGTTTCCTACCGCCTCTATTGCGTAATCCGAATTTCCGCTTACTTTTTCGAGCACCTGCGCAGATTCCGGTCTGTTTGTTTTGCCGATAAGAATCTCAAATGCCGAAGAGTCTGCTTCTTCACCCGAAGCCAGATAATCATCGTCGACCGTAAGCTCCACACCGTATTTGTTCTTTATCTCTTCTTTAAGTTTATAAGCGAGCGAAATACCATTATCGGAGCTGTCTCCGCTGTATATGATTTTAAAATCACTCTTCCCGTCTTTGATCAGCTCGAGAACGACCTTAACCTGAGGCGGCTCGGATTCAGACTCTGTCCCCTCGCTTGTACTCGAGGTATCAGATTCTGTATTGACACCGCCATTTGATCTGTCCGTTTTACAGGATGTCATACAGGCTATTACAATTATCAATGCCAATAAAAGCGCAGTAAGTCTCTTTATCATCATTTATTCCTTTCCGCGGCTTGCCCACACCGCAAAGGCAGGGCAAGCCGCAAACACTGTCGGGAACATCCATCATTGATATTGTTCCAATAATTCTTGCAGTCTCTGGTTAGCAACCTCGATATTTTCCTGATATAGCGAATAGAAGCGTTCTGCCGACTTATAGTCCCGGGACAGATCTCTGAGCAACCAGTTCATCGTACCGAGTCTGTTGTAATAGTATCCGAGATCATAGACTCTGGCATCGGAAATATAAGAAAGCATTTCGTAGTCCTGAGGTTCTCTGGTCGACTTTCTGGTAACAACATTGTCGTAGTACGCCGGAATAACTATCTCGGTTCCCTTCTGGCACAACGCTTCAAGGATCACGGATGTGCGCTCATAATTATTGCAGGTAATCGGTACGATCATCTGATTCATACTGCCTGCCATGTGGACATGATACCCGTCCGCATCCTCGCTCATTTTCGGGAAAGGAACAAGACCGTAATTCAGATCGGTACCGCGGTATTTTGTTACATTGCTGAGAGTCATATCTTCAAAGACAAACAGTCCGTTTTGAGTCACGGCATTAAATTGTCCGTTTGAATCCGATCCCTCAAGGAAAGAGGTCGGATCATTAACGAGCTTGTAGAACTCGACAAGTGCATTATAAGTCGATTCGGTAGCAAGGCTGACATACGGTATTCCGTTTGAATCATTGCTGAGGATCCTGTTACCCGAAGAATACAATGTACAATATGTACCTGCCCATGCAGCGGTAACATATCCCATTCTGTCAACACCGAGAACGAACTCTCCGTCTCCGTTGCGATCGTCTGCACACATCTTGGAATAATTCGCCATTTTTTCAAAGGTCCATGTTCCTGCCTTGACCTCTTCATACGGGAGCGTTATCCTCTTTTCCGTGAGAGCATCTTTGTTAAACATAACGCAGTATGTAGCGGCAGTGGAAAGATGGCTGATATCACCGGTGATAAAATAAATCTTTCCGTTCAAGGTGAAGCATTCACGTGCACTCTGATTCCACCACTTCTGCATAATGTTTATATACGGAAGCTGATACCAGTCGGCGCAGACGCCTTTATAAGCATAGGTGCTTGCAATTGCACCGTGCGGCGCGATCAGATCATAAGCATCCTCCCCGGAAGAAATTATGCTTATTTCTCCATCACCATTCGCTGTTGAAGATTGACACTCGACAAAGTTCACACCGTAAGTATCCGACACATACTGATTCCGAGTACGTACTGCCATATCAACAACGTCCGTGGAACCTTCATCGGAAAAGAAATCGGATCTGTACAAAGAGTTGTTACGCACGAGAATGCGGAAGGAATATCCACCGTAGTTGACTTCGGGCAACTCAATTACCGGTATGCCCGGATCTTCTGTTTCAGCAGTACCCTCATCGCCGGAAGCGGTTGTGGAATTATTTGTTGTATTGGTTTCCTCCTGATCTTTGACTCTACATGAAGTCCACGACATCAAACAAACCACCATCAACAAAATCAAAGAAACAATTTTCTTCATAAGAGCAAAAACCTCCTT
>JBJDZF010000063.1:0-6402 GCA_051867855.1 Eubacteriales bacterium | reverse complement strand
CGGTATGCCTCAAGCTCACCTATAATTTGTGCCGTGCGCTCGAGCACAAGGTCAAGCGGCACTATACCCTCGATGTGCGGATCTTTTGTGGGATCTATATGGAGCAGATCAAATCCGCTCTCCATGTCGTGCTTATATGAACGTATGCCTATCTCCATAGCCGTTTTGACATCGAGCTTTGCGCGCCTCTCCTCGTCCCTCTGCCACGGACCTCCGTGATCCCGGCAAAGGTAAAGCAATCCGTCAAATCCGGTCTCGTCGATAATCTTGTTTACATCGGCAACAAATCTGTCCTGATCCCAGCCGCACACATATCCGTGACCGAATTCGTCAGAGTCGACCTGGTTGCGGCTCGCTATAAGCATAACCGGGAAATTTTTCTCCTTTGCCAGCTCGACAACACCGCGTATAAGCTTTTTGGACATGGGACCTATACCGAGAAGAGTAAATTTTTCGCCCTTTGCCTTAAGCTCGCGGCTCGCTGCCATCATCTCAGTAATTGTAATAGAATTTTTCATTTTTGTAAATACTCCTAAACAAACATTTGCGGGTTACGTGCCCTTATTTTTTATTTATTCGCAAATTGCGACGATATCCGTATTATGATCACCTCTGAAGGTAATTACGGTAGGGTACGGCATCTATACGGGAAAGACCCGTCCATGCGCAGAACTCCGCAATTTCCTCACTGAAGTTACCGAGGACCACCGGAAAATGGTGCGGGAAGCCCTTTGACAGTATCGTATTGACAAGATCGAGGGAGGATATGTCGTTGTCGTTGAGCTTGAGATCACCGAGCCAACCGCGGCTGCCGTAAAAGCTCTCCTTCGCGTCACCGACAAAGTGTCCCCCGAACGAGAGAGATTCGTCGCACTCACCGCTGATCCTGAACACCGTAGCGTCGTTCTCGTCGAACACCATGTCTCTTGTAACTCCCGAACAAGAGGTAACACCTTTACCGGGAATATGAGCCATTCCGTGATAGTTTACGCTGAGCTTATATCCGGAGCACCGGCAGAAATCGGACGCCGCAGGTCCGCAATGCCACAGCAGAACGGTATCGTCCTTTTCATCGAAGGCGGACATATCCATCAGCATCGTCGCCTCGCCACCGCTTATGTACTTAAGCACAAGCATACTCACGGCGCTGAGGACGTCTCCCTCACACGCCATAACCGTTCCCTCTTCATTGAGCTGACCGACTACGGAGCAAACCGAATACTTGAAATCATTTTGGAATTTGGGCCAACAGCTGACGGCTATCGCGTCGTACCCGAACTCATCAATAAAGTCGCGGTAAGCCTTGTATATTCTCGCACTTACTCCGAGCGTTTCGTTGGCATGCTCGTTAAGTATTCCGCAGGATTTTTCCTTCATCTGCTTGATTATCGGTGCTATATCGGCATCCGAATACGAAAGTGCTCTGTCCTTTATTTCGGAATATTCATGCAAGCGGTTGAAATAAAGCCCCTCAAATCGGCGGTTCAGCTTTCTCTCGTCGTCGTACAGGTCATTGAAGCCGGGAGCGATACCGCCTACAAGAGCGACCTTTGACTGCGCAAGATTTACGATAGCCGTTATCGCCCTTACCGTAACGGTAAACCTTCTCACGAATCTTTCATCCTCAACATCCCCGAAAAACCACTTTATCGGTATGTCATAGTCTCTGAGATAGTGGGCGACAATTCCTGCATGCATATTTATACTGCAAAATGAGTTAAACGGTACGACCCCGCTGTCCGTCCCCTCGGGTATAGCCCAGAACCCGACGCGTGCCCCTTTGATCTTTGCCATCACCGGTGCCACAAAGCCTGCGGTGTAGGAGGTGTGCTGTACCATGAGGAAATCGATCTTTCGCTCCTCCATATAGGCGACCGCCGTCAGAGCGTCCTCTCGGGTGATAACGCTTGACGGATATACGACAAGCTCGTATCCCAATTTGACGGAGAGCTTTTGCAGTCCGTCCGCGCACCTTGCAAATGCTTTTTCCTTATCACCGGGAAAGCTGAGCTGACTTGTTCCCACAAGGCCGATTACTATTTTTTTCATATTGTTGGTTCCTTTCTTTCCACGGAAAATCCTAAACGGCACCGCGGATATGATTTTTATATGTAAAATATGCCGTAATGTTTTATTATAATGTGATATTTTGAGCATATTTTGCTTTCAATTCAAGTTTATCTGCAAAATTTAAATCAACACAATACAAATAATTCCTGATATTTACCCATTTATTCGCTATTATATTAATATTTGATATAATTGCCGTCGAAGATCACCTTAACCGAAAACAATTTTTTCAGATTATTTCCATAGCACCGCCCCGGGCAACGCGGGGTGTTACGTAATATGCAACACCCCGCATTCTTTCCTCTGCGCGGAGCTTCGATAATACCGTGAAAATCTCCGGATGTCGGATGCTTCTCGATAAGTTATATTACTCTTTCAGACCGTAAGCGTAATGTCACCGGTGAGCATAACGGTACCGGTATTCCCATATTTTTCACCCGAAAGCTTCCACCCCGAGAATGAATATCCTTCGTCACATTCGATGCTGACGACCGCATTATTGTCGGAATCGATTGTAAAACCGAGGCGGATGTTCTCGGAACCGACAAGCTTTATCTTTCTCACCGTTCCTGCCGTGTCGGAACAAAGCTTTATATACCCGCCCGAACCGTCGGGAATGATTAGGTATTTATCCTTGAGAGAATTATCAAAGGTCAGGGTCATTTCGGTCTCCCTGTCGATCGGGGAGTAGATATTGAGTCCTTCAATACCGTTGCTCGACGAGGTAAACGAAATACCGCTTCCGAGCGTTACCGAATTGTTTTCGTATTTAAGGTCGTGCACCATGGTAAAGATCGAATGGAAGTTCTTGTATTTTATCTCTCCCGAGATATTTATTGTGTTGTCATGGACGTTCACGTTTGAAACAACATTCGAGGACTTTACAAATCCGGTGTAAGAATTTCCGTACAGAGTTCCGCTCACCTGGCGTATCAGGGATTTGACCGTCTTTGCACCGACATCAATTCCTGTGGAGGCGGCGGAAATGACCCTTTTATTTGAGTTGCCGCTTATCACGAATTCATTTCCGTATATTTCCACATTATGGGTTCCGTCGTGCTCATACGGCATCGCATACGTCACCGTGACACTTATTCCGCTTTTCGTTGTCCCCGCGTAAGTCGAAGTGCCCTGGAGAGAAAATATATCGATAAAATAACCGTCGAACTGTCCTGCGGTATCGGATATGAATTTGTTTGCGTATATCTTTACATCCCTGTAATTCGGGAATCTGATCCCGCAGTAATACGGATTGTCGAATACATTATTCGATATTTCAAGTCCGGTTATGTTCGCCTGACCGCACTGACCGTGCTGACCTATCGGAGTCAGGTTATAGCCGCACTTGTCGCTGTCCCCGAAATAGCAGCCGTCAATCTTGATATTTTTGCAATAATAGAATTCGCCCGCCTCAAACGATGACGGCGGAATTGCTCCGCTGTGGGCATATTCAATCTGTATTGTCTCGCGTGTCAGCAGGATATCCGAGGTCGAGCCTGCGGTATTGGCGCGACATACAAAGCCCGCGAACATACAGTTTCTGACCTCGACATCCTGTGCCGCGCAAAGCTGCATTGCGTGACCGTTATAGCTGTCCTTTATTATGACATTATCCAGTGTGAAATTCTTTGCGCAGGAAAAAACAAACGCACAGGTCCCGGTAATTTTGCCTTTTGCACAGTTTTGCGGTCCCGAAAGCGTTGAGTCCACCTGCTTTCCGTCCGCTATTGAACCGTTGAGATCGATCATTCCTCCGACGACCGCAATGTCCGAGGCTCCGTCGGCTCCCGAGCCGGCAGGATCGTGGTTGAGTATCAGATTGCTGTTTTCAAGCGCGTTTACAATTACCGCAAACTCTCCGTTTTCAACCCTTGCCGCAAGAGCGTCGGTATAACCCTCCGAGACATTTTCAACGCCGCCCTGCAATTTTAGTGTTATGTTGTTTCCTATCACAAGCTGTGATATAAGGTATTTCCCGGCGGGAAAATATACCGTGCCTCCGTTTTTAAGAGAATCAACGGCTGCCTGCACTGCCGCGGTGTCATTTGTAATTCCGTTACCCGAAGCTCCGCAGAGACGCACGTTTACCGAATTCGGGTCCGCAAAGGCGGTGACCTCCTCTTTTACGATCGAATCGTTCTCGACGGTAACGTCGATAAAAGCTTTGTTGCCCCAATAATCGGCGACGCTGATTCTTGCCGTCCCGTTTGAGAAAGCCCTGACGGCAACGCCGTCGTTGCCCTTTCTTACCACCGCATCGGCTACCTTTTCGTTGTCCGAAGAAACGGTCGACGCGAAAAGCCCCAGCTTTTTGTAAGTCACCACGTCGCTGTCCTTAATCACGAAGTCCGGGTTATCGCTCTCGGGCATACTGTTCACTGCGCTGTCCTCCGTAGGGGAATCTCCCGTATTTTTACCGTCTGTGCACGCTGACAAAGTCGCAAAAAGCGCCAATACAAGCATAAGCACGGTGAAAAATCTGATTAAGTATTTTTTCCTCATATCCGTTATCTCCTGCAGGACCCGCGGGCAGCCGCAGATCCTGCGTTTCTTATTGCCGGTGATCTGTTATCTCTTTCTGCGTTTTTCGGAATTTACAAGCACTGCCGCACCGGAAAGCGATACCGCCGCAACAACCAGCGTCGGAACCACGATGCTGCTCTTACAGCCCTTACCGCTCTTCTCGCCGCTGTCTCCGGTGGACTCTGTCGCGTCCGCGGAGCTCTGCTCCGGTGCCTTATCGGTGGTGCTGTCTGCCGGCGCTTTGGTCTCGGCGGGTTTGTTTGTTTCATTGCTCGCTTCGGTTTGGCTCTCGCTCTCCGATTCAGCTGTGCTTGCCGCGAACTCTTCGTCTGTCATGCCGAGCTTCACAAGGTTGATCTCATCGAAAATGACAACTCCGGTTGTATTGTTGTATTGATAAGGTCCGCTGAGGAGCATGATCTTTGCGATACATTCTGCACCGTAAACTCCCTGCTCGGTTGTCTGGTTGCTTCCCTTGGTGCTTATGTAGCTGTCAAACGGAACGTATACCCAACCTTTGTAACCCTGCGGGAATTGTACTCTCTCACCGTTCATAAGGCTCTGGTCGCAAAGCTTCCACTGATCGCCCTCGCGGTAATATGCGTTGATCTCAAAATCGGGTATGATCGGCTCCACCGTGTTTCTTGTCCAAGAGTAACCTGTGGAATACAGCGAATGAATTCTTATGCCTGTACCCGTCGTGGTTTTATCTGCACTCAAAGTTACTCCACTGACATCAACATAGTAAAGCAAGCCGTCGTAAAGGCTCCAGTCCTGTTCACCCAAGGTAATATTGACTTCGCAGGTATTGCTCCCGGATGTCATCTTAAGTGCCTTTCCGCTTATACCGACACCGTCGGCTATCTCAAAGCTGCACCTGTCCGCACCGTTTGGAGTGATCGAATCCGCTATGCCTTCTTCATCGAAGCTCAAGACCTTACCGGTCGCAAATTTGGTTTCGCCGTTAATGTCGGGCGGCAAAACCGAGGCTGCCGGTTCCTCTGCGTTGACGAGCGCCGTTATTGCCGCCGCAACAAGCGCGAGTACGAGAAGTAATGCCGAAATTTTTCTGACTTTCATGATGATCTCCTTTTCTGTTTTTTTATTATTTATTTATTGAAAGAATCCTGGAAGCTCGTGATATATGTGTTCAGCGATTCCTGATTCATCTTCCAGAATCCTGCAAAGCTGCTGCTCTTCGCCTGAACAAGTGTACGCATACAGAGTGCAAAATCGTTCATCGCCTCGGAATATATCCAGCCGCTGTCGATCTTCACATTGTCTATGATAATATCGAGCATCTTACCGTTCTTTTCATCGCTCTGATATTTCACCTTCAGGGCTTCGTCAAACAACGCATACCGACATTCGTCGCTCTCCGAGAAGAAGCATTCAAGCGTTGCACCAACCATGTCTATTCTGTCCTCACTTACACCGGATGAAATGCAGAACACCGAAAACAGGTCGTGACAGTATGAATAATACTGCTCCTGTGCTTCGTCGTATTTCGGCATCGGAATAATTCCGTAAGTTGTCTCCATATTCCTCAGGTAGGCATTTTCGCACGCATTGAGTCTGAGAACCGTGAACATGGTCTTGCCGTTAGCCAACATCTCCTCTGCCTTGCTCAATTCCTTATCATCACTCTCGTGCGCCAAAACATATGTGCCGTCCGCTTGCCAGAGCAGCTGATTTATCTTGGTAAGGGAAGCGACCATTTTTTCAACCTTGACTCCCACCGTGAATTTGCCGTTGCCGTCCCTTTGTACTATCGGGATGTCGAATGCACTCCAATACGGGTCTACCCCG
>JBJDZF010000062.1:0-6419 GCA_051867855.1 Eubacteriales bacterium | reverse complement strand
TTTCAGGCATTTTTTGCGCGTCCGGCGCGTGTCACCGGCAGAAAGAATGAGGTACCATGCACAAATGGCAAAATAAAAAGAGAACATCTGCTCGATGTACTTGAAGCATAATTACATACAGTTACAGCAACTGAATTTGCAAAAGTCGACTCTATGACCACTATTGAAGTGGAAATAATTCGGCTTTTTTGTTATCCGTACACTCAACAAACAGGAGTAGCAAATGTATTTAGAAATGAAATAGACGGGTCTTGATGTTTCAAACTGGCTCACTTTGGTACAGCGAAGTAAGGATAGCAATACGCTTTTTCCGTACAAGAGATTTGTTTGACGGTGCAGCGACTGTCTGGGCTCGACCAAAAGGAAGTGCGCATTTAAAGAGTGCTTTGCATGGACGAGCGAGCTACGATCATTTCTGTACTTTCGGAGAAATGATGAGATATATACTGTCCACGACAGCCATATGCCTCTTCATTTTTGGATATTCATAGTACATCGGCGATAGAGTGCTTTGCCATAAGAAATTCAGCAATATATTGAAACTGTTTAATCAATATCAGCAAGATATTGATTGATTTTATAATCTTATTGTGATAAAATTATTACGAATAGTATTTATCGGGAGACTTTATAATGAGACTTGCAATCAATCTTTCGCCCAAAATGGAAATGTATTCCTATCCGGATGTGTTTTCGCTTTTTTCATCAGTTGGCTTCGAATATGCGGATTTTATGCTGAACGACCTTACGCATGATGAGTCACCTATGTGCATAGACGGGTGGCGTGAGTATGCCGGCGAGGTCAGGACAACGGCTGAAAAATTCGGTTTGAAGATCGTGCAGACACACGCCCCGTTCCAATTCAAAAACTGGGACGATCCCGAGCATTTTGAAAATATCATTTTCGCACGCACCGTGCGCTCACTTGAAATATCAGCTATTTTGGGTGCAGAAGTCTGTGTGGTTCATGGGTTACAGTACATTCCATATGATGAAAATGCTGAAAAACTGTTTGACATGAATATGGATTTTTACCGTCGGCTTCTGCCGTATGCCGAAGAATTCGGGGTGAAAATAGGTGTTGAGAATCTGTGGCAGAGGGACAAACGCAGAAAGTGCATTGTCCGCAGTGTTTGCGGTTACACGGATGAATTTATCCGCTACATTGACACGCTTTCAAGCCCGTATATAGTGGCGTGTGTTGATGTAGGTCATGCGGGGCTTGTGCCTGGTGGCGACGAGGCACAGGACATGATAAGAAAGCTCGGAGCTCGGGTCGGTGCGTTGCACATTCACGACAATGACTATCAGGGTGATTTGCATATGATGCCCTATTTCGGCAAAATGGACTGGAACGAGATAACCAACGCTCTTGCCGAGATAAATTACAACGGCGTATTTACATATGAGGTTGGCGACTCACTTTTTACTTGTTCCGATTCGAGCTTCCATAAGCTTGGCGCCAAAATCATGTATGATGTGGGAGTGCATCTGACAGAGCTTATTGAATCAAAAAGGCGAGCATAGGATGAGCGGATTGTTTCCGCATTTGCCGTGTGGCGAGGCCTTCGGGAGTACAGACATTCTGACTAAAATGGTTGCAGAAAAACGGGATCCGGCTAAATTACAAATAAGTTAGCAGAAAAAAGTAGATAGAGGGGCGGACAGTGAACGGAGAACATCAAACGAAAGAAAACAAAAAGTTTTTTCACGCGCCGGGTGCCAAAATATATTTTTTTGATGCGTCGGATATCATTCTCAGAACATCTGCTGATAATGACTCCGGAAACGGCGGAGACTCTGAACTTACCGACTGTGATTGGACAAAAAATTATTGATCGGATGATGGATTGAAGGATGCTGAACCTGCGTCGGGTGACAGTTGTAATGCTTGTCTTGCTTATGACTGTAATGGTATCTGACTGCGGCAAGGGGATAGCAGAAAATACAGAAACCAATGGGGAAAGCAAAATGAGCGAGAGCGGGAAAAAACGGAACGAAAGGATCACTCCTGAGCAGGTGGGGATATCCGCTGCCGATATAAAAAGCTTTTTGAAAGAGCTTAAGAGTGCGGGGCTTAATATGCACAGCATGCTGATCATGAAAAACGGAGAGATCATTGCTGAGGGCTACGCCGATGGGTATGACAAATATACATTGCAGAGAATGTATTCTGTAAGCAAGAGCTTTGTCGGTATGGCGATCGGTCTGCTTGCCGATGAGGGAAAAATCTCGCTTGATGGCAGGGCAATTGATTATTTCAAAAGCAACCCCGTTTATGCTTCTGCAGTTGCAAATGCCGACGAAAAAATAAAAAAGGCTACGGTCCGCGATCTGCTGAAAATGACATCCCCTTACGATAAAGGCAGCTCTTATAATGGAGCAACGGACAAAGACTGGGTTATGACTTTCCTCACAAACTCAAATCATTATAAGCTTAAGGAACCGGGAATGAGATACCGTTACGACACGGGCGGAACGCATCTTTTGGGGGCGATAGTCGAGGAGATAACTGGCAAAACCTTTCTTGAATATTTGCAGGAAAAAGCACTTGACGAAATAGGCTTTTCCAAGAATGCGTGGTGCGTAAAAGCCCCCGAAGGATTTGCGTGGGGCGGCTCGGGCGTGATGTGTACCACACGCGATCTTGCACGGTTTGCAAGCCTTGTGATGCACGGCGGAGCATATAACGGGAAGCAACTTTTGCCCGGTGATTATGTAAGCGAATCAACAAAAAAACAGGTCGATAATTCGATTGAAATGAACGGTGCGCAACCGTATGCAAGTCATTTCTATGCCGCTGGTTACGGTTATCAGATCTGGAAGACAGACTATACCGAGAGATCATTTGCTTTTCTCGGTATGGGTGATCAGATTGCCATCTGTATTCCGGAGGATGACCTGCTGTTTGCCTGTACAGCGGATAACCAAGGAAAGACCGATTCGAGAGTGAAGATATTTGAGCTTTTTGACACAAATATTCTGAAAAAACAGTCAGATGGACCGTTGTCGGAGGACGAGAGATCACTTCACGAAATGGATGCCGCACTTTCAGGAATGAAGCTATGCGTACAGAACGGAGAGCGATATTCGCCGATTGCCGGGAAGATCAACGGTGTAACCTTTACGGATCCGTCAAATTCAAATATCACCGGGTTTAAGTTGACATTTGAAAGGGATAGAGGCACGTTTGATTATACAACGCCGAGAGGGAAAAAGCGGCTGACCTTTGGTTTGTGCAAAAACATATCCTGCATATTGGATGAACCGCAGTATTCCGGAGCCACCATATCCGAAGGAAACGGTGTGGGGTATAAGGCCGCCTGCTCCGGAGCATGGAAAGGAAACAGTTTTATTTTGTACGTTCAGATCGTTGATGATTACCTCGGCAATATGCGGCTGGAATTTGAATTTACCGATGAAAGGAATGTAAAACTTACAGGTACCAAAAACGCGGAGTGGTTTCTTGATGAGTACAAAATAAGCGGGGTATCCTATTTCGGAAAGTGATTCATTTTTCAGAATAATATGTTCAGTAAGGAGTTTATGATGAAAAAACGTATGAACAGATTGATTGCAGCCATATTATTGCTTGGCTTGCTTTGCGGGATGTTCTTTGGCTGCAAAGACGACCGCGTGACACCGCCTGCCGAGGATGTTTTTCAGCTTACCGAAGAAAATATATCGGAATACGTTATAGTAGTATCTATGACAGCAGACTCCGAAGTCGTAAGCATGGCGAGGCAGCTTAAGGAACTGATAAAAAATGCAACAGGTGCGGATCTTACTGTAAAAACAGATAAGATTGAGGAAGGCTCCGAGGTATACTGCGAGCAGGAATATGAGATACTTGTCGGAAATACAAACCGTGCAGAAAGTAAAGCATTTCACGACGAAATAAAGCAAAATGACAGCGGATACGTTCTTTCCGGCAAAAAACTGGTCATAGGTGGTTTCAACGCATCCTCGGTAGGAAGGTCGGTCGCAATGTGGAACATGGAGTTTCTGAAAAATGCAGACAGTATGATCATGCTTGCCGATACAAAAAAAGTGGTAAACGGAGATTATACCTATGACACTCTGACTGTAAATGGCACAAGCATCAAGGACTTCAATATCGTTTATCCCAAGGCTAACACAAAGGGAGAAATGGACATTGCGTTAAAACTCTGTGAGATTTTTATTGAGAAAACCGGATTTGTAATTGAATGTGTTGCGGATGATGTCGTCTCTGATAAAAAAGAGATAATAATAGGACAGGCTGAGACTGTTGATGCTGCACTTTTAAGCGAGCGCACGGCGAGCGGCTTTGGCGATCAAAACAGTTATATTGCTGCAAATGATAAATGCGTATGGCTGAGCGGAAACAGCGCGAATACAATCAATTCAGCCGTTATAAGATTCTTGTCTCTTATGGCGGTAAACGGAAAATCGGCAAGCATTGAGATAGACGGGGCGAAAAAATACGATATACAGACTCTTGAGATTTCCGCAATGACGTATAATGTTCTGTATAACAACCTTTCGGATACAAGAACGGCGGCACTGCTCTCTGTAATAGAAAATGCAGACAGCGACATTTTCGGTTGCAACGAGGTCGTTCCTTACTGGACGGAAAAGCTGACCGAAAAATTTTCGTCCACATATGACACGGTTGAGGGAAAGGCTGTAAATGTAGATCCTGACGGGGCGCGCAATTCGGTATTTTGGAAAAGGGATAAGTTTGACCTCATTGAGAGCGGAACACTCTGGCTTTCGGATACACCGCAAAGCGTTTCCAAGTATACAAACTCAAAGCAGTACAGAACCTGCACCTATGTGAAACTGAAAGATAAAGCGAGCAGTATTGAATTTGTCTTTATTTCAACTCACCTTGAAAATACGGGAACCACCGAGGACTCAGTAGCCATTGATACAAGAACAAAGCAGAGTGGGGCACTGAAAAAAATCGCCGACAGCTTTGCCTTTATGCCGATTATTATCGGAGGAGATTTCAACAGTGGCAGTGTAGCAAAAGGTATTACACCATTGGTAACAAATTCGAGATACACCGATGCATATGAAATTGCGACGGATAAAACAGGAAAAGCAACATATCCGGGCAATGGTTGGCGGCTTGACTATTTTTTTGTTACCAAAGACTGCATTACGGTAAAGAGCTATACGGTTATCGATTGTAATAGCAGCAACGATTTTCCTTCCGATCATCTTCCCGTAAAGATACAAGCTGTGATAAGTCAATAAAAGAGCGCCCGTGAATCCTGAAAATGAAAAATGGAAAAAGTGCTGTGGCTTAGGCCAACAGCACTTTTTCCATTATAATTCGAGCGATTTCTGATATTCTTTCGGTGTCATACCTTTGAGTCTTTTGAATATGGTAGAAAAGTACGGGGCTGAGTTATATCCGCATTTCATGCAGATATCCATCATGCTGTATTCATTGCTTTTTATCAGTTCGCAGGCGTATTTTATTTTCAGCATATTGATATAATCCATTATCGGTATTCCGAGATATTTCGTGAACAGATGACAGAGATGGTATTTTGAGATAAACAGCTTTTGGGCAATTTCATCTATGCTTTTTATCTGTTTGTAATTTTCGCTGATGTAAAGGATAGCCGCTTCTATATGTCTGTTTGCAAAAGATTGGGGAATATATGTGTTCGCCTTGTGCTTTATCATTAAGAAAAGGTGTAACAGCTCTTCGATGATGATGTCCATTCCGTATTCCTCATCAAGCTCGGAGTTTTCTTTTTTCGTATAGGTTGTCAGCATGGTGTTCAGAAGTGCTTCGAGCTCTTTGCGGTCATCCTCGGATGGTCTGTATACAAGAGGTTCGGTTGGGAACAGCATTTTTAGCAGAGGTTCTTTGAAAAATGTCTCCAAAAATTCGTCATTAAAATACATAAGAATTCTTGTTGCACCTTTACCTGCCGTTCTGTGAAGTAACCCTTTGGGGATAAATATAAAATCACCCTTGTGGATCATAAAGAATTTATCTCCGACAAAATATTCTCTCTCTCCCTCAAGTATGTAGTAGCATTCATAGGCGTTATGATAGTGCATATCGGACATTGGACTTTTTAACGTGTATTTTTCAATATCAAATTTTTTTGTTCTCACATGAGTAAAATGGTCCATATATGTATCTCCTGAAAAAAATAGAGAAATCATATTTTATTCTAACATAGTGTTTTGTTTTGTTCAATAGATTTTTATTAAAAAAATATAGCAATATAATTAAAGATTGGCAAGCAAAACCGCAAGATATTTATTTACAGTTGCAAATAAAAAGAGTAAAATATAAATGGTAAATAATGTTTTAGAAGGAATGAAGAGATGATATATAAGGACAATGGAGTCAGCGGGGTTAAGCTGGCATACATAGGCGGAGGCTCACGCGGTTGGGCATGGACGCT
>JBJDZF010000061.1:0-6449 GCA_051867855.1 Eubacteriales bacterium | reverse complement strand
TGCCGCTATCAAAGCGTGATTATCACGCCGCGATAGCGGCTTTGTTTATAGAATTTAGTAAAATCATATGCTTTTCTTTCTTCTTTCTCAAGAAAATTGTTAAAAATCCGTGCCGCCGTTTTATTTAATAATATCCAAAAACTCTTATGGCGTAAGGGAAGTGGTCTGTCCTTCATTAGGGGACAGACCTCTTTTTCAGCTCTCAAAAATTGCGTCACCAATCAAAGAAAAAGCGATTTCGAAAATAGTGAAACAAAATATTTCACAAACCTCTTGACAAATTCTCAAAAGTATGTTAGAATACCGTTGCGAAACAAAATGTTTCACAAACTGCAAGCTAAGCAAAAACTCATGCGAGGTTATTATGAGAAAGAGAGATGACTCCAAGAAAAGCGTGATCGTGGAATATATCAACGAGTATTACAGCGATTACGGACAGACTCCTACTGTGCGAGCAATATCCGAAGGAACGGGAATTGCCGTTGCTACGGTGCATCGCTATCTCCTTGCATTAAAGGAATCGGGCGAGCTTGACTATAACGGCCGCAACTCTATCACAACGGAGAGAATTGATCAGGAAGCGATCCATCACGCAGCCCCGGTGCTTGGATACGTTGCCTGCGGAGAAGGTCAAGAGGAGGTCGAGGAAGTCATCGAGTATGTTCGCCTGCCCGAGTCACTCGTCGGCACAGGTGAGTTCTTCGTTTTGATTGCCAAGGGAACCTCTATGATCGAAGCCGGAATCCATCAAGGAGATTACGTTGTCATCCGAAAACAGAACACCGCAAATATCGGTGATTACGTTGTGGCACTCTATAACGGACTCAATAATCTAAAGGAACTTGCATACGAGGATAACAGATATATCCTTCGCTCCTGTAATTCGGACAAGGATGAATATCCCGATATTCGAGTAGATAATCTTCAGGTGCAGGGTGTTGCGGTGTGCGTGATGCATAGCTTCATAAAAAGGTAAGCGAGGTGACGTGATGAAGAAAATCCCCATCGCGGATTGCCCAAGATGCGGAAGAATCATTTTATATTCAAGCAATCCCGCGGACAAGAAAATGTATAAGACAGAGATCGCAGCCGAGGATTACGTTGGACGCTTTGCGCAGTGCAATAAATGCAAAAGCGTCGTCGCTATCGTGGATGCGGTTTGTTCGTTGGCAGATGAAACAAAAGCTTTTTCTTCTTCTTCCGTAGCTATTTGACAATTGATAGTGAGCTGTCCTCTCGGCAGAGAATCCGAGAACAAGGGTGAGCATCAGATTTATTACAGAATTTATTTCTGTTATATTCTGATGCTCTTTTTTGCTATAGAAAGGTGGGATGCCTAACGAAAGTAGTTTTCAAAATTGACAAATATCAAAAAATGCGATATAATAAAGGAGTAAAAATGAGCGAAAAAAACATAATTGATACAGTCATAAACAATATTCTTCAAGACAGAGAATTATATGGCGATAGTATAAAATGGGCAAACTGGATGTCTAAATTAACTTTATTTACCTGTTTGTACTGCGCGCAACAACATGGAAAAATAGTTGATATTTCAATGCTTGAAAATAAAACACAAGTAAATGCACACGAACGTTGCAAATGCGAATATGTTCCAATACGGACAAAGCAAGTCGGCACAGCTACCAACTGGGGCATGGAGGGTGCAGATGCGTATTTGTATCATTTCGGACGTTTGCCAAATTATTATGTTTCGTTTGAAGATGCTGAAGATGCCTGATGGCGAAGCAAAAAAGGAAATTTAAACAAAGTATTGCCTGGGAAAATGATTGGTGGTGCGATTTATAAAAATAAAGACGGTAAGCTTCCACAATCTCCCGGAAGGGTTTGGTATGAAGCAGATATAAATTATGATGGTGGATTCAGAAATCGGCAAAGAATACTGTATTCAAACGATGGATTGATGTTTGTGAGCTATGACCACTATCAGACATTTTATGAAATAACTTATTAAGGAGAGGGCTATGTACGAATTTAAAGAGTTATATACGATAGATTTTTCAAACGTAAAATACTATATGGAGATACATCCCATCATTCAAAAAGCTTTAGACTTTCCCGATTATTACGGTGGCAGTTTAGACGCTTTATGGGATTGCCTCAGAGATATGGTTGGCGAACCTATCCATATCGAAATTATAGGACTTGAAGTGATCGAACGAAAGTTTGGTAATTATGCAAGCAAGTTGATTGATACGTTTAGAGAATTGAAGCATTATCGTAACGATAAATATTCACATGAAATACAGATTGAAATTGTAAGCGGTGAAACAAGAGTATTGTTACGGTGATAAAACACAATTGATAGTGAGCTGTCCTCTCGGCAGAGAATCCGAGAACAAGGGTGAGCATCAGAATTAAGTACGGAGTATATTGACTCTGCTTTTTCTGTTGCTCACTCTTTTTTATTCTTAAAATACAAGCAGAAAGGAAAAACAAAATGGAAAAATGTCGTTACAAAAGCCTTGAAGAATTGCCTGCGATTATGTGCGCGGATGACGTGAAGGATGTGCTTGGAATCTCGATCTCCTCGACCTATGAGCTGATGAAGGAAAAGGATTTTCCGTCCTTCAAGATCGGTCGGCGCGTGGTGATCTACAAGGAAAAATTCATTGAGTGGGTGGAGAAGAAATCCGAAAAGAAATGAGGCGATGCGCGTGACCGATAAAGAAAAACTGAAATCGTATTATAAATATAAGCCGCCGCTGCGATTCATAAAAAATAAATTCTTCGGCGCGGAGTATGAAAATCTGTACGATGATAAAATTCAAATTCTTTGTTTGCAATACGCCTTGCAGCTCCTTTGGGTTGCTGAGGTTGTTTGGATCGAGGACGTGCGGCTTAGCAGATCAAGAGTGCAGGATCTTATTATTGATGAGCTGACAGCGCAAGACCTTATAAAAGTTGTTCAGCAATATAAGCTTACCTATAAAAATCCATGGGAACAGGCACTAGTAATTTTGGTTGTTCTCATTAACCGTCTTTGGTTTTCCGACAGACAAGAAAATAAATACGAGGTCATGCGTATCAAAAACGCAAGCTCGATCTCCTTCGCAGGGAAACACTATCAAGCCTATTGCAATAAAAAACTCAAGGATAACTTCGACACTTACGCTCAAGGAAATTTCTTTCCTCTGCCGAAAGCAGTTTTTAATTTCGATTTGTGTGCTCAGGAAATCGCGCTCTACGCATACCTTATGCATATCGAGGATCGTAAGACCTTCACCTGTGTTGCAAAATATTCAACCATCGGCGCGGCTCTGAAAATGAGTAACAATACGGTGGCGAAGTATCTCAAATCGCTTGAGCGCAAGGGTTTTATTTCTATGTATCAGACCACGGTGCAAAGCAAAACAGGTCGGTTGCAGAACGGCTGTATGAAGATCACGATAGAGCCATTGCAACCTCTCCTTGATCGGCAAAAGGAACGTGAGAAAGCGGAATTCTATAGAAGCCTTGCAAGAGCGCAGGCACAGCGAGATATTGAGAATTACGATAGAAAGCACAAGAGGATTGCTTCAGGCGAATAGCACAGGTTCGAGAAATTCGCAAGGATTTCGAGTGGTACTATTCGGAGCAGGATAAAGACTTGTCTTCGACACGCTGTGAGGCGGTCGACAGCAACCGGCAACGCCGTTTGCAAGGGATTACAAGGGATTTTTACGCTTTTCTAAAAATATCAAAATGTCTTGATTTTAGGATTTTGTAAAAATCATGTCTTGTGTGCCGAAAAGGTCAGGCGTGGCAAGGATTTACGCAAGTCTTATCAGAATAATAGCAGAAAGGAAGAAAATATGGCAGTAAGCAAACAGGACGAGAGAATGACCTCGCGCGGTGTCTCTCTTGAGGATTATAAATGGGAGCTGTATACCGAGAAAGCAAAGAAGCACGGCTTTAAAACACGCAACGATTTCATCCGCGCGGGAGTGGAATTTTATTTGCAATGGCTCGAGCGCGGAGATAGCGAAACCTTCTTAACGCCTGCCTTGGAGCAGGTAATCACGGCAAAGCTCCATGACAGTGAAGCTCGTATGGCAAGGATGATGTTCAAGCTTGCGGTGGAGCAAAATTTCCTCGCGCATCTATTGGCAAGCACCACGGAGCTGACGGATTATCAGGTGAGAAAATTATATCAGGATGCGATGGATGAGGTCAGAGCTACGAACGGAAACATCAGCGTGACCGATGCCTTCGATAGTTAAAATTTTATGGCAAAGCTGATTTTCAAAGCACCGTACTACTCGCCCGTGTCGAGAATGCCCGAAGGAAAATCGCGCGGAGGTTACGCAAAATATATTGCCACGCGCGACGGAGTTGAAATTCTTTCACGAAGCGGTATGGTTGAGTATGTGGATGCAAGACAAGGCTCACACGGAATGTTTTCTGACGATGGCGTTCCCATTGATATGCAAAAGATCTGTGACGAGGTCGATCAGGTTGACGGCAACGTGTGGGGGCTTATCTTTTCTCTCAAGCGTGAGGATGCGGAACGGCTCGGATATAATAGCGCGGAGCAATGGATGCAGCTTCTGCGCTCTCGCCGAAATGATATCGCAAAGGAAATGCATATCGCTCCGAGCCATCTCCGTTGGTATGCCGCCTATCATAACAAGGAGAAAAATCCGCACGTGCATATGCTCGTGTGGTCGGACAGACCGAGAGAAGCCTATCTTGATAAAACGGGAATTCATAATATCAAGAAAACGATGGCAGGGGATATATTCCGTCAGGAAAATTATTGTGTTTACAAAAGACAGACCGAGCATCGTGATGAAATTCGTCAGGGCTTCCGTGAGAGAATGCAAGAGATCGTTGCGGAGATCAACAACGCCGCATTCAATGATTCTGCACTTGAAGAAATGCTCACAAATCTCGCCGCTCGGATGAAAACCGTAAAAGGTAAAAAGCAATACGGATACCTTGACAGGCATACGAAAGCCAAGGTGGATGCCATCGTGAAACGCATCGCCGAGGACGAAAGAATCGGAGAGCTGTATGAACTTTGGTATGAATGTCAATGCGAGATCTACCGCACCTATACCGACGTGATGCCGCCGAAGGAGCCTATTGAGAAAAACGATGTGTTCAAGTCGTTAAGAAATTCCGTAGTGAAATTTGCGTTGGATATTACGGCGCTTCCCGATATGGCTGATTACGACGGTCATTATATTTACGATCCGAATGCGTTCAGGAAAACCGACGTGCAAAAGGCGAAGACGCTGTTAGCGGAAGGAAAGCATAACGAGGCGTGGACTCTGTTAATGGAAGCCTCACGAAACGGAAACTCCTACGCGCAGGCATTTATCGGCGATTGCTTGTGCAAAGGACGTTACTGGAAGCAGAACAAGGATATGGGTATGACCTATCTTGGATTTGCCGCCGAGAAGAATAATTCCTACGCTATGTTTCGCCTTGGCATAGAAAATCTTGACGTGGATGCCGAGGAAGCGGAATATTGGTTTCTGCAAGCGGCAGAGTTGGATAATTCATTCGCCATGTATTCACTTTATAAATTATACAAGAACGAAGATGTACGACCGGAGCTGTCGAGCGATACCTACGCATATCTTCGTAAGGCGGCGGAGAAAGGCATGGATGCGGCGGAATATGAATACAGCAAGTATCTGAAGGATAAAAATCCCGAGCTTTCCCGTGAGTATCTAAAGCGAAGCGCCGAGAGAGGATTTACAGCCGCGATGTATGCTTACGGAAAAATGCTTCTCGATGAAGGAAAGGAACAAGAGGCACTGACTTGGCTTGAAGGTGCGGCAGAGCGTAATACTTGGGCGCAGACTCAGCTTGGACTTTTGTATCTTTACCGCTTCAATAATTTTGAAAAGTTCAAGGAGAATATCGAGAGTGCGGCAAGCGAGGGAGATAGCTATGCTAAGGCGGCAATCAAGCATTATAACAGCAACCGCAATTATCAGATCGTTATGGGTATAGCGAATCTGTTTTACTATGCAAGCCGTATTTTCGAGGACGATGCCACGGGACAGGACGATCAGATGAAGCTTGGCGAGATCGATTCAAAGATCAGGAGAGAAATACGGCAAAAGAGAGAAGCGCAGGGACTACATTGGTAAATATGTCTGCGGTGATAATTTTTCGCCAAAACGCTGGATATATATGAAGTCTTGTGGTATTGTGTTGTACTGAAAGAAACAACGAAAGGAGTGGTGTAATGGCAAAACGCAGACCTTCGGGTGACGGAATGGTCAGAAAACGTACGACCGACGGTCGATGGGAAGGCAGAATCGTCGTAGGACACAAGGAAAACGGTCTGCCCATCTACCAAACCATACTCGCAAGTACGCAAAAGGAATTGACCTCCAAACTAAATTCGTATAGAGAAAGCTTCAAGGGTGTGAATCTCACCGAGAACAGCCGTATGTCGCTTGGTGCGTGGCTTGACAAATGGCTTGACG
>JBJDZF010000060.1:0-6471 GCA_051867855.1 Eubacteriales bacterium | reverse complement strand
GGTAGCCATATTGGGGTATTCGGAGCCTCTCTCGGCGGTACTCTTTTCGGTACTCCTTCTCGGAGAGAAAATGCTGCCGTTACAGATCGTCGGTGCGGTACTGATCATAGGCGGCGCTCTGCTCGGAGAATCGGCGGTATTCAAGGGCAGGAAGAACCGTCAGGCGCACACGGACGCACAAACATAAGCCGGACTGCTCTTTTCGATATTTTTGTCAATAACGTGAGAGCGGACGCCGCAAATGCGGCGCCCGCTCCCGTTTAAGTATGAGCGTTATATCAATTTTATTTTGATAAACGATTACTCAGCCTTTTTTCTTGCCTCGAAGCACGCACTGCAATACACAGGTCTGTCTTCGGAAGGCTGGAATGTAACTCTGGCAACACCGCCGCACTGTGCACAGACTGTCTCGAAGTACTCACGCGGAGCCTTACCGGCGTTCTTTCTCGCGTCACGGCAAGCCTTGCAGCATTTGGGCTTGTTCATAAAGCCCTTCTCCTTGTAAAATCTCTGCTCTCCGGCTGTGAAAACGAACTCATTTCCGCAATCCTTGCAGACAAGGGTCTCGTCCACAAACTCTTCGCCGCCGTCGACTCCGACTTTTACTTCTTCTTCGTACATGAATTTTACCTCGCTTTGTAAAATGGTATTGATTTTCACCCTCAAACAGTCTCCGTCAGTTTGAAAACACCTTGCTGCGGATCGGTATCCGGGCTTATGTGATCCGGCAGAGCCGGTATCATACAAAATAATCTACGAGAGGACCTTTCTGAGCTTGACACGAATCCTGTATATCGCGTTGGAAACGGATTTCTCGTCCTTTCCGATGAGCGCTCCTATATCGCGTGCCGTTCTCCCGGTCATGTAATACTGCCATATTCTGTATTCGTAGTCGGACAAACTGCTTCTTATCACCGAATACAGATATTTCAGATTTTCTTGCTCAAGAATCCTCTCCGACGGATCATCCCCGCCTTCGGTACACGGCAGCATATCAGTCCCACCGGATTCGGTAAGCTGTTCTGCGGAACGCTTCTTAATGCTCCGCAGCTGGGAAACCAACGCGTTGGAAACGCATATCCTCGCATACAAACCGAACTCCACCTCGGTCTGACTTTCGTCGTATGTAAGAATGGAGTTATAAAAGACCAGCACCGCTTCCTGGCGCAGATCCTCTTCGAACGGCTTTACAGCTCCGTCCGCACAGAATTTTCTCACAAGCGAATCCATCAAAGGCTTGTACATTTCGAGAATACGCGAAAAGGCTTTCTGATCGCCCCTGCGGACATCGGATATCAGTCCCGATATTTTTGTCTTATCGTTTTGTTTGCTCATCAGGCACACCGAACAAGGTCAACCGCCCCGCGAAAAACAATTCGCGTTCAGAAAACGGATCACCTCATCAACTAATCTTTACCATTTTATTATACCATTAATTTGTATAATGTCAAGGGGTCAACGCAAAATTATTTTGTATTAATTTGACGAATTTTCTTTTCTATACGCATGATAGACAAGAACAATGTGTTTTTTTTGTGAATAAATATGGCAATTCGGCATATATTTTTGTTAAATAGAATAAAGCTCGACAAAAAATATTGTTAAAATTTTTTAACTCAATCAAACAGATAATTCATGTTTCCCGCCATAAGAGCCATAACTCCGCGATAGACCGCCTCGGGTTTATCGTAAAAATTGGCTTTCATGCGCTCGGCTCTCTCGGGAGTATCGACGGTGTAGTCGAGAAGAAAAATCGTTTTTTTGTTTTCGGTGAAGGAACACGCTACCCGGTATTTTCCGTCATCGTCCTTTGAAATTTCGCATTTGCACTCTACCCCGCGCTTTTTGAAATCGAGATAACGGAGTGCGGCGGCAAGACTCTGATCGAGTATCGTGGTCAGCAGATCGCCGCTCAATTCGCGTGCAACGTATCTTCCCTTTTCGCTGACGACATAGCACTCCGCTCCGTCGACTTCCCTTTTTTCGAGGAGTCCGCCGTCAAGCATCTCATGAAACGCCTCCGCAAAATCGAGGTACATTACGTAATCTGTTTGCATAACTATATCGTTTATTGTAACAAATTCAAGCGGATAATTTATATTTTCCATCAGGTAAAGGACGAATATTTTGACGTTCCTTTTACCGCCAATCGGAGAACTCATGCCAAATTTTCCCCCTCCGTCAAAAAATCAAGACAAAATTCAACTGTAATTGTATCATATCCGCACTTTTTTTTCAATATATATTTGCAATTTACGATAAAATGTGTTATTATATTGATATTAATTCTATGTGAGGTTTTGTATGGTAAATATAGCAATTCTCGGCTTCGGGACAGTCGGCAGCGGAAGTGCCGAAGTACTGACCGAAAACAAAAGGCTGATCGAGGAAAGATGCGGCAAGGAATACAGGATAAAGTATATTCTTGACCTGCGCGATTTTCCGGACAGCCCGTTTTCGGATCTGATAATTCATGACTTTAACATCATTCTCAATGACCCCGAGATAGATATCGTGGCAGAGATGATGGGAGGCTCGCATCCGGCGTACGATTTCTCACTCGCGTGCCTCAAGGCGGGTAAGAATGTAGTCACCTCAAACAAGGAAGTGGTGGCAAAATTCGGTGCGGAGCTTTGCGCAGTTGCACGTGAGAACGGCGTCAGATACCTGTTCGAGGCGAGCGTCGGTGGCGGAATACCTATAATACGTCCGATGATAAACGACCTTGCTTCAAATAAAATAACCGGAATCGGCGGCATCCTCAACGGCACCACCAACTATATTCTGACAAAGATGCGCGACGAGGGCGAGACCTTTGACGCCGCACTGAAGGAGGCACAGCGTCTCGGTTACGCCGAGGCAAATCCGTCCGCTGATGTGGACGGTATCGACGCGGCGCGAAAGATCGTCATTCTCGCGGCACTCGCATCCGGAAAGCTTATTGATCCTGCGTCCGTTCACACGGAGGGAATCACGAAGATCAGTTCCGGTGACACAAAGCTTGCATCTCTTCTCGGATTTGCCATCAAGCTGCTCGGTGTCGCTGAAATTTCCGACGGCAAGCTGACTGCATATGTCGCTCCGCACATGGTTCCGCTCTCCAACCCGCTCTCGGGCATCAACGATGTTTACAACGGTATCCTCGTTCGTGCGGATATGGTCGGAAACGTAATGTTCTACGGTCCCGGTGCGGGTAAGCTTCCGACGGCAAGCGCGGTCGCGGCAGACATTATAGATATTATGTCAACCGATGCTTCCGACGCGAAGAGCATTGTTTGGGAGCCGGCGACACCTGACGATATTGCCGACTTCGCCTCCCGTTCCTGTCGCAGAGTCCTCATTTTCCGCGGCGCCGATATCCCCGACGGTATCAAAACGGTTAGAAAAGCCGAGCTTGACGGCTGTATCGCGGTACTCGCCGAAAAGATGACGGAAAAGGAAGTCGAAAAGCTTTCAGACGCATACACGGACAGACTCACCGCCGCATACAGAGTCTTTGAATAAGTAAAATACAAAATATAAAACGGCAGTCGTGCAAATGTACGACTGCCGCTGTTTATTTATCAGCCCGCTTCAGACGAGATTTTTTCTTATGTTGTAGGTACCGTTAAGCACAAGCCAGAGTTGCGGGAAATACTTCATCGCGTTCCACACGCCGATTCCGTCAAGGCCGTATTCGTTGACAAGATCCAACATTGCCTGCGAGCTTGTCGCGTTCTCAAACCATACCTCGTGCTCGACGGGCTCCCCGTTCACCCGATCGAAATACCTGAAATACGGTGATTGTGCCGTCTCGTCAAACTGTATCGCCGCATTTTTCTCCCGTGCCAGATTCACAGCCTCCACATTGCCGAGCGACTGCGCCATGCTCGTACCGCGGACATACGGAAGTGTCCAGTTGTATCCGTAATTCGGCACGCCGAGCAGCAATTTATCCGGCGCGATCTCACTTACGGCATAATCCACCACTTCCCTTACCTTGTTTATCGGGGACACCGCCATCGGCGGTCCGTAGGTATATCCCCACTCGTATGTCATAAGTAACGATTTGTCCGCGGCATCTCCGATGGCGCGGTAGTCGTGTCCCTCATAGAGCAGCCCCGGTTGCCCGGCGCTCGTTTTCGGTGCGAGTGCGGCGAAAGTGATGTAGCCTCCGGGCTCGAGTCGTTCATTGAGACGCCTTATGAAATCGGCATATTCCTGCGCATACTCGCCGGGCACGTATTCGAAATCCACGTCCACACCGCCGTATCTTTTTTTTGCCACCGTGTCCGCTATCTGATCTATGATCTTTTCCTGCAATGCGGGGTCGGAGAGCACGCGCACTGCCAGCTCGTTTGAAAATTTTCCGTCCTCACCGAGTGTCGAGATAAGCATGATAGGTACCGTGCCGTACTGCCTTGCAAGCTCGATTACCTCCTCGTCGTCCGGCTCTATAAGATTTCCGTCGTCATCTATTCCGTATGTAAAGATCGTCAGATATGTCAGATACGGCAGCGTTTTCTTCAATACCTCACGGTTGACCGATGGATAAACATATGCGTTGACAGACACGTCACGGTTGTACTTCGGAGTCTCGCCCACGATCACAAGCGTCTGCCCGGGAGTAAGCTCCACGCCACCGCCCAGATGTGGGTTATTTCTCCAGAGCTGATTTATCGTGACCCCGAATTGCTGTGCAACGGAGTAAAGGTTATCCCCCGCCACCGTGCGGTAGACCGACTGCGGCTGACGTATGACAAGCGTCTCACCCACGATCAGCGCCGCAGGATCCGCAAGCTCATTGTCCATCGCTATCATATCCGCGGATACCCCGTACCTGTTTGCAATGGAGTACAGACTGTCTCCGCTTTTCACGGTATAAATAATCATGATATTCCTCCTTCAAAGCTTTACTGTCAGTATATGAAAAACATATATCCGGTGATATCATAAATTATGTAGAAGGCATATTTTTTTCATACAGTGACAATAATAATCTATATCGCATAAATGAGGAAGGAAGGGATCATTTCAAATGAATAAGCCTCAGATCACAAAATGCAGTGCCAGAGAAATCCTCGATTCGCGCGGGACACCCACGGTTGAGGCGACCGTGTTTCTTGCGGACGGCACCGTCGGAGTTGCAAGTGTGCCGTCGGGAGCCTCAACGGGAATTTACGAGGCACACGAAAAAAGGGACAAGGACGCCTCGCGCTATGGCGGGAAAGGAGTAATGGATGCGGTATGCTCCGTGTGCAAAACCATATCTCCCGCCGTATGCGGAATATCGGCGTCCGAACAGGCGGAGCTTGACCGTGTGCTTCTCCGGCTCGACGGAACCGATAACAAGTCCAAGCTCGGTGCAAATGCAATGCTTGCCGTCTCTCTTGCAGCCGCACGCGCCGCCGCCAACTGGTATCATATTCCGCTATACCGGTATCTCGGAGGGATCGACGCGTACAGGCTGCCAATGCCGATGATGAATATTCTCAACGGCGGAGCGCACGCGTCAAACAATGTTGAAATTCAGGAGTTTATGATAGTTCCGGTCGGCATGAGTCGCTTTGCCGACGCGCTGCGCGCCGGAAGTGAAATCTATCACACACTCGGAAAAATCCTGAAAAACAATATGCTCGCGACAACCGTCGGAGATGAGGGCGGATTTGCACCGAATCTTCAAAACGACGAACAGGCAATAGAGCTTATCTGCGAGGCGATCAAGGAGGCGGGATACAGCACCTCCGAGGTAAAGATCGCACTTGACGCTGCGGCGTCCGAATGGTATACCGCCTCCGACGAATACCGTATGCCAAAGCGCGGGAACAGATACACGCGGGGCGAACTTATAGACTATTGGGAAAGGCTTGTTGAAAGATATCCGATAATGTCAATAGAGGACGCACTCGACCAGCGTGATTTTAAGGGCTGGAGCGAGCTTACAGCAAGGCTTGGAGACAAGATCATGCTTGTGGGAGATGACCTGTTTGTAACAAATTCGGAGCGTTTGCGTGAAGGCATAGCCGTCGGTGCGGCAAACTCCATACTGATAAAACCCAATCAGATAGGCACACTCTCCGAAACGCTCGACGTCATTCATCTTGCCAAGGACAATGGCTATAAATTCATTCTCTCCCACCGCTCGGGAGAGACTGAGGATACGACAATAGCCGACATAGCGGTCGCGATGAACTCCCCGTTTATAAAAACCGGCGCACCGTGCAGAAGCGAAAGGATCGCAAAGTATAACCGACTTTTGAGAATAGAGTCATCATTGAATTGCGCCGGAAAATACGGCGCCGAAAACATTTCACACTCCCCCGCCGCCCGCGTGGAGGTGTAAGTTAATTGCTATTATTGCGGGGAAAACTTTTCATGAGAAAAGATTTTCCCCGCGCCCCTTTCAAAAGCTTTCAATCCTGTTATTACTTATCCCGGTCCGAAGTTCTTGAAAGAGGGGTGCGGGGAGGAAAGCTTCTTTTAAGAAGTTTC
>JBJDZF010000059.1:0-1513 GCA_051867855.1 Eubacteriales bacterium | reverse complement strand
GGATGACATTGACGCATAGCGTAAAATAAAACGGCAGAAGACAGCGGTGCCGGGAATGCTGTATTATTCAGGTAACTACTGAATATTGCCGCAAAATACTTTTTTCATAACATTATACTGCTCGCGCGCCTTGCCGACAATAGCACCGATATCGCTTCCGGCAGATATAAACTGAATGCCTTTGTCATACCAGAATTTCAAATCGGTCTCTGCGGTGGATCCAATGGCAACTCCGACCGACTTTCCTGCCTTTTTGCATTTTTCGATCACCGTATCCACAAGCTCGATACACTCGCCGCAATAGATATCGTTAAGATGACCTATGGAGCCGGACAGATCACACGGTCCCAATATAAATCCATCCACAAATTCAACCTCAAGCATTTGGTCAAGATTATTGACGGCATCAACGTGCTCGATCTGTGCGAAACGGCACGTTCTGTCCGGTGCTTCCCGTATGTAGTCAAACAGGTCCTCACTTCCGTATCCGCAAGCACGCCGAGGTCCGAAGCCCCTTGTACCGTAAGGCGGGTACATACAGGCATCCATTGCCTTTTTCAATTCCGCAGCACTTGAGATCTGAGGAAAAATAATGCCGTCCGGACCCATTTCCAATATGCGTTTTGCCAGATATGGCTCGTTCCACGGTATCCTGACAACAGATGCCGTGCCGGCAGCGCGGGCGGCGATAATGTGTGCGAGAACGGTCTGATAGTCCATTGCCTCATGCTCGGTGTCAATCCACAGATAATCAAACCCGAATTGTCCGACCATCTCGGAAATGCACGGGTCGCACAGATCGACCTCAAATCCTATTAATTTTTTCCCTTCGTACAATAACTCTTTAAGTCTGTTTTTCAATGTATATGCACCTCGACTTATGCTGAGTCAATGTCACGGAACTATCGGCAGCTCAATCGGTGAGTCATCATCAACGGTAGGCTTTGATGTTTCCCCTGAAGAAGTATCCGTGTCTGAAGCCGGTCCTTCGGATCCTTTCTCCGTTGTGCTCTCGCTGTCGGTCTGCTCGGTACTATCGACGGCCTCCGTTTGGCCTGTCACATTTGTGTCGCTCTCCGTCTCATCGCCCCTTTGGCAGGACATGACAGATACCGCAATTACAGCGACAATCAGAGCGGCTATAAATAACTTAAAAAATGTTTTCATATTCATCTCCCATTTATTATATAAACTTTTTTAAAAACCGATACCGGTCCTTATAAACGAATAATCCCCTCTGTATGCGGGACACTCGCCTTGATCCCATTCGTTTTCGAAGGAAAATTTCCGAGGGGTCACAAACGCGGTCTCGGGCTCATCTCTGTGATGCGGTCCGAACAGATTCCTTGCGGAGACGCATATGCTCACCGTAAGCTCATTAGCACCGCATACAAGATACGGCGCAAGCTCGTAAACATCCGAAAAGAGAGATACTCCGACCTCATGCCCGTTTATCGCTACCCTGCTTACCGCAAAGCGTCCGTTAAGGCGAATGCGGGTTGGGTCTCCGGGC
>JBJDZF010000058.1:0-1515 GCA_051867855.1 Eubacteriales bacterium | reverse complement strand
CACGGCTACTGGGGCTTTATCGTACGCAATATACGATACATACCGACGACACACTCTTTATCGTTCTTGACGGGAACTACACCGCAGACATGAATCATTTCGGTGAGAATAGCTACGCGCAAAGCGAATTTTACCTTCCTCCGGAACAAATTGCGTCCTTAAAACATCAGTTAAGAATGTCAAAAAAATGCGTGGTGCTGACCTACCATAATATCGACGGGACCGTCCCCTCCCGCTTTGCACTGCAAAACGCACAGGAGGTACGGGAAATAATAAGAGCTCACGGGCATACGCCGCTGGTCCTGCAGGGAGCATATCCGTTTGCAAATGACAATCTGATCGACGGCACCAGATATATTACGGTACCTCCCATGCGGGACAGCGAAACGGACTTTTATAAGATCATTGAGATATAGAGAATATACAGGTGCAACCCGACGATGTGTTATTTGTCAGTGGCGAATCTGCATAATTATATTGACAGTACTTATCATAAGATCATGAACCTTTAAACAGTTTGGTAAAATGAATACCACTCTATAACGCGAAAGAGCGACAGCCGAAATCGGCTATCGCTCTTTTATTTATACTGCTTTGATCTCAATATCACAACCAAGCGCGTCCACGACCTTCAGAAGTGTGTCAAGCTGAGGTACTGCCCTCTTGCTTTCCATACGTGCGATCACGGATTGTGTCAGATGTGAAGCATCGGCAAGCTCCTTTTGCGTAAGTCCCAACTCCTTGCGCTTCTCGATCAAAGCGTCAATAATCTTTGCGCACTGCTCACGCACCGACAACACCTCCGGCGGGAACACTTTGCTCGTAAAGCGTTTCGGGGGCGATATCAATATCGCCATCATTCCATACCGGAATACCGTAATCAATATATACGCTTCTGAACACATTCATATCTGCAAGCGGAGCAAAGGCAGGCTCTGACAAAAGAGGTGTAAAATCAAACACTCTTGCTTCGCCAGTATTGAAGCGAAGCCACAATCTGTGCCCTTCCAGAGGGCGAACACCGTTGACCTTCAGCATCGGTGCTTCCTCGCCTGCATAGGCAATACCGTTTCTGATATACATACCGTAATCCCCTTTCGAAAAATTATTGGAGAGGAGCGATCTTTCCAAAGGCAACGCCCCGGATCGCTTTATTCCACGCCTCATAAAGCTCATCCTCGTGAATAAGCGCCCAAGCCTGCACGAGCTTTAATTGCTTTACGGGAAGACTACCCGCAAGCAGTTCCCCGTCAATTCCGACCGATGCTTCGTATTCGGCGAAATAAACGTGAAAATGCGGCTTATGGTGTTGGCTGTTATCATTATAGATCATTTTGATAACAATATTATAAAATCTACTTAATTCGGGCATATCGTTCCCCCATCAGTATTATTTACCGTTTATATTATAGCATACTTTTTCCTGTCGGTCAATAGCGAATTCGCTATTTTTAATATGCCCGATACACGCCATTTTAAGCGTTGTTTGCGCAGATACACTACCATCGGGATATA
>JBJDZF010000057.1:0-6510 GCA_051867855.1 Eubacteriales bacterium | reverse complement strand
TATACAATAATTACTGTGTGAACGTATACCATATGTGGGCAAATCTGATACAGAAGGAAAACAGTTATGATTGTGAAAAATAAGTGTCTGAGACCTGTGGCAATCATCGCGGCAATTATAATGGTGTTGACCTCCCTCTCCGCCTGCTCTGACGGCGGAGACGGTGAGGCAAGCGAAGCAACCGAGATCACTACCGCTCAGGATGCCTATAACAGTCTTGATAAGGACTTTCTGACGAACGCTGTATTTTATTCAAACGACCTGGCGCACTGTATGAATCTCGTCAGTCCTTATAACCCGACAAAGACCAATACGCTATCTAAATATCTTCTGAAAAGCGCGGTCGATGAAGCGTTGGACGGCGGTGCGGATGTTTTCGTAACGGAGCTGTATGGGTGGACGCCTTTTTACCCTTCAGAGGTGTATTCGATAGAAGAGCATATAGATTGGTTCTATAATGAATACGGCGGAAAGCAGAGAATGAACGGCGTTCAGAATTATGTGCTCGGTGGCGGTGATCCGATAAATGATCAGCTTGAGCGCGCCCATCAGAAGGATAAGCAGTATTTTATCTCATTTCGGCTGAACGATCATCACTATCTGGCAAACATAAACAACCCGGAGGTGATGAATCAGACAAATGCCAGCCGCATCTATTATGAAAACCCCGAATGGCGTATCGGTCAGGTGCTGGACGATTCAGGAAAAATTTATTCGCAGGTCGTATGGGATTTCAGCTTTGAGGGTGTGCGCGATTACAAGCTCTCCCTGATAACCGAACTTATCGAAAACTATGATATCGACGGCATGATAATTGACTTGATGCGGTGTCCGTACTACTTTAATCAGGAGAGAACTCCAAAGGAAGCCGACAGAGTGGCTATTATGACCGATTTCATCGCCTCGATAAGGCAGGCGCTGGACGAAAAAACGGCAATTACGGGAATTGAATACTGTCTGGGGCTGAAGGTGCCGCAGAACAACGGATGCTACAGCCAAATGGGGCTTGACCTTTCAAAGATGTATTATGATGCCGGTGTGGATATGTTCGTTTTCTGCGAGGGTTACACCACACATAATGACTGGTCGTATATGGAGGAGATACGCGCACTGTTACCCGAAGCGCTACTGTATGCCGAGCTTTATCAGGTCTCGTCCCGAGTGGGCGATGATGTGACCGGAAACCGGATAATGACCGCAGAACAGTATTATACCTCGGCATATCTCGCATATAAACGCGGCGCGGACGGAATATATTTATTCAACTTTCCGTTTTACCGGGAAAACGGCTACGAGCCTCCGTTTGAAATCTTTCCTCAATTGAAGGATATAGAATTTCTGGAAAGCTCCGCTCAACATTATTTTATAGGTCTGACTCTGAATTTGCTTGTACACAATAACAATCTGAACGAATCATACTTGTTCACGGGGCGAAGTATTACCTTTGAGCTTGATATGCAAGAGCCTGTCGGCGGATGGAGCACAGACGGTATACTACGGCTGGAATCGTCGTCCGATCTCACATCAAGCACTTTTGCGGTAACGGTAAACGGCGTTTTGCTTGAGAGCACAACGGTAACGGCTGAGCCGTATATCAGTCAGTATACCCAATCCACCGGCGAGCCGGATAACTGGGTAAGCTATATTGTCCCACGTGATATTTTGAAGAGCGGAAAAAATGAGATTGTTGTTCTGCAGACGGGCGGCAATGTGACGGTATTGAATTTCGTTGACCTTGCCATAAAATAAATAAAGTCGGATGGATACAGTCATATGTATATTGCTTATCCCATGTTTTGTTTGTAATCCTTAACGGTGAAAAAAGCAATAAAAATATACTAATGAAAGGACGAATAAAAATGAAAAAAGCAGTAGGTATGCTGATACTCGTCACAGTATTGATCATATCCTCCGTATCGGTTGTACACGCCGAGGAGCCGGTGTCACAGTTCCTTGATGCCGACTTCAGCGAAATGGAGACTCTTCCGAAAAGCATAGATGGTCTGACTCTGCTTACTACGGGGAAAAACCTATCACCAACGTCCGGTCTTGTAGACGACAACGGGACCAATGTTCTTAACTGGAATAAAATAACCGCGGATGAGAAATATATCAATGCGAGCGGATATTCACTTCCGAAGCAGGTTGTGTTTACGACAGTGCTAAAATATACCGGAGAGATCACGGGTGACGGGGTGCGGTTCGGCTATGTGGATAAGAACTCGGTCTGGAGCTTTCCGTTGATGCTCTGTCCCGGCGGTGAACTGAAATCGGACATTAAAAACCTTGGCGGCGGTAATTACGGCAGCAGCACCGTGATAAAGACGCTGAGTGCCGACGTGTATTATACCATATCAATAGCACACGATGTTGACGGTAACAAGATAAGGATATATGTCGACGGAGACCTGACATACACAATTGACGGATTCAAGGACAGAAATTTAGCCGACATCACGCCGGCGGAGGGAACCGGTTACAGACTGACGATGTATAACAACTGTACTGCGAATCTGTATTTCAAATCCGTCAAAATATATGCCGGAGACGTACCTGATGAGTACCGGCCGTCGAAATTCATCGGCGTGCAAGAGTCGGTATCTCAAGAGGGCTTGTACAATATCCGCTTTGTGGCATCGGTGGATTCGCTCGATTATGACAGCGTAGGCTTCAGCGTTGTTGCTACATACTCAACCGGAATAAAAACCTATGATGTCAATTGCAGATATGTATATAAAGAAATTACATACACGGAACACGGATATACGAGTGGCTATAAGGCTTCTGAAAACGGCGCGGAATATCTGATGGCGCTATCGATTATCGGTGTTCCGGATAATCTCAAAATAACCTTTACTGTAACACCTTTTGTTGTTGACAGCGTTAAAGGTAATATTCAGGGCGATGCGGTAAGCTTTGTATACGAAAACGGCGTTTTCGCAGGTTAATTTCAAAAGGAGAGGTTCAAAATGAAAAAAATTTATCAATTACCCGAGTTGAGTATTTTGAACATTAAGGTTGCCGATCTGATTACAACCTCCGGCGGCTACACCCAGGCGGATGAAGGTGATGGAGACATAGTATACTGGGAGTGAGTATAACTGCAGAGCGGCATATAAAGGCAATGAATTTGTTTCCGTTGTGATCCGGTCTGTAAATAAACATATGAGGAGATTAGCGTGAAAGTTCTGCAGGTCTTTAAGTTAAGTACATCTTTTTCACGCCCAAATTGCTCTCAAAATGGGACCCGACCCATTTTGATCTGCTTTGCAAATACGAGCAATTTCAATATTTATTTGATCCGCCGGTGGCGGCATGGAGATTATTATGAATACCGGGAAGCCGATACTTTTATACTTCAATGACTACGGTCATGCTTTATCACAAAAAAGCCCGTACAATCCGGATGGTCAGAGCACACCGACGGAATATATTAACCGGAGTGCCGTTGACGAGGCGATCCTCGCGGGAGCCGATATATTTCTTGAAGAGGTTTATGGCTGGTTGCCACTGTACCCTTCCCGGGTATACTCCGCAAAGGAGCACCTGGATTGGTTCGTGAATGAATACGGCGGAAAGGCTGAAGGATGGGGTCTGCCTATCCTGGAATATACCATGGCAGGCGGGGATTTTGTAAAGACTCAGCTTGACAGGACACACGAACTGGGCAAAAAATTCTTCGTCAGCTTCCGGCTGAACGACCAGCATTTTCTCGGCGATATCAACAAACCGGAAAAAATGAGGATCTGGAACATCTGCCGTAAGTATTACGAAAACCCCGAATGGCGTATAAACGAGATACATAAAAACTCGTGGAGAAGCTATTCAAAATTCGTTTGGGATTTTGGTTTTGAAGGAGCACGCGAATATAAGCTATCCATGATTGCCGAGCTTATAGAGAATTATGATATTGACGGTTTCCTTATTGACTTTATGAGATATCCGTTCCTTTTCAATCAGGAAAGGACCCCAAACGAAGCTGACAGAATAGAGATAATGACGAACTTTGTAGCAAAGGTCTATGGAATGCTTGAGAAAAAAGCCAAAAAAACGGGAAAGGCTTACACCCTGGGTGTGAAGATTCCGCAAACGGATACGTATTACGGGCAGGCAGGTCTCGATATCGGAAGACTTTATGATGCCGGAGTAAGGATGTTTGTATTCGGAGACGGATATACCACATATAACGACTGGAATGTGCTCGAAAAAGCACGCGCTTCTTTCCCGGATGACATAATGCTTTTTCCGGAGCTCTACCATGTTGCTTCACACATAGGGCTCGATACCAAAGGGTTTCGTCTGACGACCCGCGAGCAATTGCACACGAGCGCATATCTTGCCTATAAGCGGGGTGCAACCGGGGTCGCGGTGTTCAATTTTCCGTTTTACCGCGAGACCGGAGAGCATGAACCGCCCTTTGATATTTTTCCGGAGCTGAAGGACCGCACTTTTTTGTCAGAAGCCCCGCAGCATTATTTCATCGGTCAGACCATGAATATGTCGCCTCATCAGAACGAACTGAAATTCCGGATATTCAAAAACGGTCAAAGCGTTCCATACAGGCTTGACATCGCCGCTCCTGTTGGCGGTTGGAGTACAGATGGGATACTGCGGCTTGAGTCGCTGTCAGACATTGAAGGAAATTCGTATCTTGTCTCATTGAACGGAACCGTTCTCACCGAGATATCGGTGAGCGCTGAGCCGTATCCGACGGATTATACCGTTGCGCTCGGCGCACCCGAAGGCAGGAAGTGCTTTGCCGTACCGCGCACCATCTTAAGAGAAGGGACAAACGATCTGCTCATAACACAAACCGGCGGAGCGGATACGAGTCTGATCTTCATTGATATGGCGATACGGTAGCAATACAGACCGAGGCATTGCCAATATGCCCGTATTTATACTCGAGTGTAGCGTAAGATGACAAAGAATCACAAAATAATAAGAAAGGAGATAAAGAAAAATTCTTTATCACAGGTATTACATTTTATGAAAAAACTATTGATTTCCGTAGTCCTTATTCTGACCATCTTTGCTCTGACCGTTCCGACATCGGCGGATATGACAACGGTCATAGGAGTTGATTTCAACACTATGACTGAGCTGAAAAACATTGTCGGGCTGAGTATGAAGCCCAACACATCCGGTAAAGCAAACATACTTACCGCAACCTCCGGGCTGGTTGATGACGGCGATGTAAAAGTTCTCAACTGGAACAAGACCAAAGAAGATGCGAAAGAATCAATACTTCACCTCTCATACGGTCTGCCGGACTGCTCGGTGCTTTCAATTAAGCTCAAGTACACCGGCGAAATTATCGGAAACGGAATGAGACTCGGTCATGTAATGCCGGGGCTGAACGGAGATGTCTGGCATTTTACATACATACTTGGCACCGGAGGCGAGCTTAAGACCGACCTGACCTTAAGCTCCGGCAGCTATAACGGGCCGACAGTCGCAACCCTTGAGCCTGATAAGTATTACACTATATCAAGTGTCCATGATGTGGAAAAAAACCAAATAAGAATATATGTGGATTATGAACTGGTACATACAATAACGGAATATAAGGACAGAAACCAGAATCCTATCACAGCCGTTGCGGGAAAAGGCTACAGGTTTGTGCAGAATACCAATGATGCGGCAAATCTGTTTATCAGGTCAATCTGCGTCTATGAGGGAGATGCACCATCTGCCGAGGCGGACATAGCGTGCCTTGCGGCGTATGATGAGACATCCGACGTCACTACAACAACTGAATCCGACACGCAGACCGACTCCGCTACAACGGCGACGAATCAGGATACAACAAAGGCTACCGAGACAAAAGCGGCTGATAAAACGACATCCGCAGATACGACGACGGCAGGCGAAGTTACCGAAAATAAGAACGAAAGCGGCTGTAAGAGTTCTACCGGAAGCGTGCTGCTGAGCGTTTCGCTGATATCGTCGGCATTTATATTCCCGTTGATCTGCAAAAAGAAAAAGGATAGGTCTTAGCAATAAACAAAACAGGCTTCATGGTTATGTTTTACCATGAAGCCTGTTTTTTGATTTATCAGCCTATCCTTATTTCCGCGCTGTCAATCTTCAGGAAAGATCGTTACGGCTTACCGCGGCATTGACTTTGCTTTTCATTCTTTTTGCACCGTCAAGCAGATAGGAAAAATCCGCACCTGCCGAAATAATGTTTGCCCCGAGGTTCAGGTAAAAATCGAGTAACTTATCCGGAGGGTCACCCAGCGAAACTCCGAAGCTTCTGCCGGCTGAGGCAAGAGTATTACAGATCTGCTCTATCAGAGAGACTGTCAATGGTTGTTCATCCTGACCCAGCTCCCCGACGGATGCGGAAAGATCGCAGGGACCGATGATAAACCCGTCAATATATTCCACGCTCATAATATCACGGAGATTTCTGACGGCTTCCGCAGTTTCGATCTGAACGAATCTCGCCATATCGAACACACCGTAACGTATGTATTCGTTGATATCCTCGTTTCCGTATCTCAC
>JBJDZF010000056.1:0-6571 GCA_051867855.1 Eubacteriales bacterium | reverse complement strand
TCCGTCGACAACATAAAGTACATAACATACACCAAGGTCGAGACTCCTGTCGTTCCGTCGGATACAGACGATACGCCGAGGGAGACCGAACCGAAGGAGACCGAACCCAAGCAAACGGAAAAGTCATCCGATACAGAAAAATCAACGGCAACAGAGGCTCCCAAGACGGAGACGACCTCCGGTTCTGACACGTCTAATAAAAAGGGCTGCGGTTCTTTTGTCGGCGGAGCGGGAATACTTGTTATGACAGCCGCTGTGATTTCGGCAGGTGTCATTACAGGCAAAAAGAAGAACAGGGAATAATTCCGTCAGGGATCTCCGTAGGATCACGGTAAAATAACAAAAGAGCGGGGTTGATGCGTCAGCCCCGCAACGTATAAGAGGATTATTGATGAAACACTGCTTCAAAAGAACAACATCACTACTGCTGGTTTTTGCGTTTATTGCGGTTTTTGTCTGCTCATGCAATCATGACAAAACTACCGAAAATACGCTTAGCCTTTCCGGTTACAAGATAATACGGCCGGACGGGGCATCAACGGAAGAAACCGATGTTTTTTCTCAGTTTTACAGTGCGCTTTGCAAGAATACCGGAATTGATTTCGAATACGGCACCGATTTTATCAAAGAGGGAACAAAATATGCGGAGGTTGAAAACGAGATACTTATAGGCAACACAAACCGTGATGAAAGTACCGCCGCAAAGGAAGAGATCGGTGATAACGAATATATCATAAAACAGATCAACACGAAGATAGTAATTCAGGCAGCCGATGACGACGCTCTGTTTCTGGCACTGTACGTCTTTGTGCACGACGTGGTGTCCCCTGAAGGAACATTGCCGTGCGCTCTTTCGCTCGGCGGTACATACTCGCCGGATAAGCCGACGTTTATTTATTCGGTCGGTGAAACCGACAAGCCGGCAAACCCGGGGACAAACCCGCGATCTGTTATAAACAGCATTAACCATAATATTTCTTATGTCGCTCCGAGACTGACGGTTCAGAATATTACCGTGTTCGACCCGTCGGACAGTGACGATTATTATTACAATATGCATCCGCGGATAGAGTATTTCAACGGACATTATATTGTCGTTTATTCAAGCGGACCGATAAACGAGAGTGATATGGGGCAGCGGGTCATGATAGCTTATTCCGACGACGGAGTGAACTGGTCGGAGCCAAAGGTGCTTATGGATGAGCAGATGGGGGAGAAGACGCCGATGGTAATGTATGTTACTACGGTATTCGCGTATTCCGACAGGATATGTGTATATATCGGTGGCTGGGAATATATTGAGTCCTCGCTTCAGAACAACGGTACTCTGCGTCCCCCTTCGGAGGATCTGAATGACAGGCACAATCTCGTCTCATACAGGCTGACTTCATTTGACGGAGTAAATTGGGGAGAACCGGAAAAAGCTGTCGCTTTTGCGAATATTCTCCGGACATCAAGCGGCAGGATAATAGGGACTCTCGGTACGTCCGTTATGTATACCGACGATCCGACCGGTGTCAGCGGATGGAGCAATGTTCCCATGAATATCGCGGCGGCAACGGCGGCGGGCGCGAAATGGCTGCTTGAACCGTCTTTGTATCAGACAACCGACGGGGCAATCTATATGATGTACCGCAGCCAGATCGACTATCTCTGGGGAGCAGTCAGCTATGATAACGGCGAGAGCTGGTCAGGAATATACAGTACGGAGTTTGCCGACGCAAATTCAAAAGCGGCGTTTGCCGTCTGTCCTGACGGACGTATACTGTACGCGGGAAATCCCATACAGGGCTCTGCAAGACTCCCGCTCTCAATGGCATTTTCGGATGACGGAGTAAATTTCGGCGATGTGTTCAGGCTTCGGTATGAAACCGACTTCAGGGCTGACAAAACGGGAATTGAAAAGGGAGGATATTACCAGTATCCCGATATTCTCCTGACGGATGATTACATATATGTCATTTATTCGGTCGGTAAGGAAAACATTGAAATAAGTCGTATCTCTTGGGACTATATTAATGATTTATGCGATGAGGTCGGTAACTGATCCGCGCAGGAAGGTAGGTAGTATGGAAAATATCAGAATTACAGTCAATCCCGATTATACGGTCGGAGAGACGGACAAGAGGTTGTTCGGATCGTTCGTTGAACAGTTCGGACGTGTGGTTTACGGCGGAATTTTTGAGCCGGATGGGAAGTATGCCGATGATATGGGCTTCAGAAGGGATGTCATTGAGCTTGTAAGAGAGCTCGGTGTCAGCTGTATCCGTTATCCGGGCGGCAACATGGTGTCCGATTACAAATGGGAGGACGGAGTAGGACCGGTTGCAAACAGACCTGCAACATTTAACGCCGCGTGGAAGGAAGTCGATACAAACAGGATCGGAATTGACGAATTCGCTGACTACTGTCAAAAAACAGATTCCGAATTCATGATGGCTGTAAATCTCGCCACCGCCGGTCTGAGCGATGCCAAAAACATTATTGAATACTGCAACTATCCCGGCGGGACAAAGTACAGCGATATGAGAATAAAGAACGGTCACCCCGAGGCGCATAATGTAAGGACATGGTTCCTCGGAAACGAAATGGACGGGCACTGGCAGATCGGACGCACAACAGCGGAGGAATATGCGTGGAGAGCCAAAGAGGCGGCAAAGATCATGAGAAGAGTAGACCCCAATTCAAAGTTCGTGCTCTGCGGCAGCTCTTTACCCGATTATCCCGCATACCCCGTATGGGATCGTACCGTCATGGAGCTTACATACAATGACGCGGAATATATTTCTCTTCACTCATATTACCGCAACGAGGACGGAGATACGGCATCGTACCTTGCGAGCGACGAGTCCTTTGACAGCTACATCAGGGGAAAGATCGCGACCTGCGATTACGTAAAGGCAAAGTTGCGTTCAAAGCGGACGATGATGCTTTCGTTTGACGAATACAATGTTTCAAACAGCTGCCCCGTAAGATATGAAAAGAGAGGACTGAAAATGCCTCTGCTCGAGGGCAATTACGGTACGATATACAACGTCGAAGATGCAATAACTCTCGGCGGCTTGCTGATTTCTCTGCTGACACATGCGGACAGGGTGAAAATTGCCTGTATCGCACAGCTGGTAAATGCAATAGCACCGATCGCGGCTGTTCCCGGAAAGCCTGCATGGAGGCAGACTATTTTCTATCCGTTCCTGCATTTTTCAAAGTACGGCAGAGGAACGGTGCTGAATACGCTTGTGAAGTCTCCCAAGTATGAATGTAAGCTGTACGGAGAGGTCGATACGGTGAAGTCCGTAGCCGTTCTCGGGGGAGATAACAATGACGAGCTGACGATTTTTGCGGTGAACAAGTCCCTTGATGAGGATGCGGATATCGTAATTGACGCACAGAAATTCAATGTTAAGGAAGTAATTTCCGAAATCGAATTCGGGGGCTGCGACGGCCTTATGTACAACGGCGTCGATAATCCCGACAATGTCATGCCTCATAAGGTAAAAAAGGCAATAGCGGACAGAGACAAAATTACGACAAGGCTTGCTCCGTTAAGCTGGAACGTAATACGTCTGAAAGTTCATGCCGAGGTGTGACCGGCGAAAAAGGATGCGCATATGAATCAGATAATCGACAGAAAAAATTACAGAATAATTCTTGACGAACCCGAACTGTTTGTCGACAATGAGGCGAGAAACAGGAGCGGACACGCAGGACACGCCATGACCGAATTCGGGGATGGCAAAATCATTGATTTCTTTTCCGATAATTCTCCTTTGCGTGCCAACGGTCATGCGTGCTTTGGATGGATGGAATACAAAATATCGGATGACAAGGGCAGAACATGGGGCGAAATACAGGAGTTTCCGTACTCAAAAGAGGAGTTTTTCGGAGGTGTGACGACAATAACGGTCGAGAAGGCTGTCACCTGTTCCGACGGCGGAATAATTGCATTTTGCATGAGAAATTCCACATTTGCACCGATCTGCTCCGAGCCGTGGTTCACCCCGACATATGTAATAAGCCGTGACGGCGGCAAAACGTGGGGCGATCCTGTCGAATTCTGCCGTTTCAGGGGACGTATTTACGATGCCGACGTCATTGACGGAAATATTTATGTACTGATGTTCTGCAACGACGGTGCAGTGAGCTTTACCGGCAATCGTCCGGATCATGTATACCGTTTGTACCGCAGTACCGACTGCGGAGAAAGCTTTGAGGAAGTAAGCATTGTGGAGCTCAATGCAATGGGACGTGCTTACGGTGCATTGCAACAGCTTTCGGACGGCACACTGGCGGTGTATACCTACAATATAAACAATGAATATGAGGCGGATTGCATCCTGTCGCACGATATGGGAAAAACGTGGGAAAGACCGTTTACCTGTTATCTGGCAAAGGGAATAAGAAATCCGCAGGTCGGGGTCATCGACGGGGTGTATATCATGCACGGACGTGCGGCGCACGGCACCGGGTTTGTTTTGTACTCGTCAACCGATGGTATAAACTGGGATGAGGGTTTCTTTATCGAGAAGACAAAACAGATGTGTTATTACTCGAATAACATCGTAGTAAATGACGGCGGAGACCTGAAAATGATCATTCAGTATTCGCAGACATATGAGGCGGCACGGGTGAATATACGACATATCACGATCAGGATACGGAAATAAAGTAAATACGACGGAGTAAACATGAAAAAAACAGCGTTAATTTGTCTGTCGGTGCTTATGGTATTATCCCTGTTTACAGGTTGCGGTCCGGATCCTTCGGTTACGGATCTGTCCGATGCGGTAACAGACACTGCTTCGGAGAGCGGGAGTGTCCCGGAATCGGAGGATGACGGGACGTTGATACTTTCGTATGATGACAGATACATATTTGATAAAGAGATAGAGAGGATCGAAAACGTCAGCGTTACATCACGTAAAGCGGGAGGCGATACGTCAGATGAGAGTGTGATCTCTCTTGCGGAGGACGGGGAAAACAAAAAGGTCATAGCCTCCGGCACAGGTGACGCAGTGATAACATTTTGTGACGGAGAAACGCTTGAAGTTAGGGTTAAACCGGCGGTGATAAATCTGTTCCTGGTTGCGGGACAGAGTAATGCCGAAGGATATACAACAACGGAGACGGCTTCCTTCGAGGCGTCACGTTCACAGTGCGTGATGTGCGAAGAGGGACAGGTGTACAGCACCTATGCGCCCGGGCACAGTGCGGATTGGGGTACAAGGACAAGCGGAGTGCTGTTCACGCGCGAGCTTTCGGTGGATAATGCCGATACGTTTGTGGCGCAGTCCCTGACAAGTGACAAAAATCTCAAAGGCGATACACTTGCATACCCGCTTAACCACCTGACAACGGCGGGGGCGGGGAAGACGGGAATTGACGCCGCCGTTGCATATCAGTGGCATGAGCTTACCGGAGAAAAGGTATGGATGGTAAACGCCGGAAACGGAAGCTCAAGCATATCCACATGGTATCCCCGCGCAACGAAAACGGACAACGATTTCCATCAGGCGGTCGGGCTGTTCCGTAACTGCCAGGACGTGCTTGACAGAGAAATAGAAGCCGGACATTATTCCCTTAATAAAATGGGATATTTCTGGCTTCAGGGATGCGCAGACCTTACAATGACAAGCGAACAGTATATGTACTATTATGAAAAATTCCACAAGGGGCTTGAAGAAGAGCTGAAATATAATTTTGACGGAACCGAAAAAGAGCTTGACTTCGGCGGCATAATCATGGTTCGGGCGGCAAGCTCCGAACCTACCGGAAATGCCGATATTGCTCTGAACGGACCGAGACTCGCCCAATACTACATGGCGGAGTCGGACGACAGCCGCTTTGATAACATTTATCTTGCCACGAATATAGGGGATCTGTTGGTCGACACGGATGAAGTACGAGAATATTTCAGTGCAAAGTACCCCAACGGAATTACCTATCCGATAAAAGTTATGCAGGATATTCCGGACTCGATAGCGCAGGTCCATCCCGATGTTCACTATCGGCAATTCGGCTACAACGAGCTGGGATTTGACGCGGCAAACAATATTTACTCTTCGATCTACGGGGTAAATGCCGATTCGGTTGAGATAAAGCTTACGGAAAAAGACGGCTTTACGGCTCTCGGAGCAGGGGGGACTATTACGCTTTCTCCGGGAAGCACCCGTATACTTGTGCCGATCGTATATCCGAACTTTGCTTCATCTGACGGTGTGCGCATGACGGCGGACTGTGCCGGAGTCAGCACCTCGGGGTTTGTGCTGAGCGCCGCGGGTAATGCAGTATCCGGAACGACCGGCACCCTGAAGATCTACATCGGAGATGTGCTTTATCTCACTTACACAATCAGGATCATATGAAAAAACGGGGGCGTTATGAAAAAAATAACAGTACTTTGCCTGTCGGTAATAATGATTATTTCAGCGCTTGCGGGATGTAATAAGACCCGGGATCCGCAGGAGTTGCCGACACCAACGGACACTGATACAACGGAGATTGATGAGACGAAAAAGGAAGATGAAAACGGAGACATGAGCATTGATTTTGCGTGGAAGGACACTCAAAA